>NZ_JBYSVC010000011.1:0-47560 GCF_057922285.1 Leptothrix toolikensis (SeqCode) | reverse complement strand
GTGAAACATCTCAGCGCCGATGATAGTGTGCATTCGCATGTGAAAGTAGGTCATCGTCAGGCACCCCTCTCCAAGATCCAAGAAGAAACACCCAAAGCCCTCCCTGTGAGGGCTTTGGGCTTTTTGCGGTGTGGATTTGATGCGGTTGAGCCATGAAATGCTCATTCATCGCTGCGAATCGGTAAATTCCGAACAAAAAAGCGTCTGCATCAATTCGGGGGGCAGATCGTGCTCCGTGATCTCCAGGCCCTCCACCCATTGCTGTTGATCTGCGATGGATAGCGTAGTTGGTACGTAGGTTTGCTGCATTGATGGCTGTGATGTCGCCGACCTTGGCAGGCTGTACAGTGACTGGCCCATGGGCTACTCCTTCGCTGGCTTCGACACAGTGATTTTTGCCAGTCTTGTGATCAAAAGCTACCCACCTTTGGGTGGGTCATGGGGGTGTCGTACCAAAAGTTGCATCAAAGTCTTTGGGGGCGACGTACTGCAAAAGATCGCGACCTTTTGCATTCAACGAAATAACCACTCCTTTTGAGGGGAATTTCCATTCAACTAAATCTGCGTTGATGTTTTGTCGATAACCATCATTGCCAAAACGTGTCTGAATAACAGACTCATCAAGTTTTGCACCAGGTATGTACGTTAAACCTACGATTACGGCGTGTCGAGCAATCATCATATCTTCTGATGATAAGGAATCGAGATGCGCACCCGTGTCAGATTTTTGATGTCTGACACTACGCTCTCGCCATGCACCTAAATCTTCTGCCCGAGTTTTTACACTGATAATCAGTCGACCACTCAAAAACTGAGTGCGCATGGGTTCTACATAGGCCTCTAGAGCGCTACTTGGTGGTGGTATAGCCGCTGATGTTTCATTGGGCACAGCCAAGGGTGTGACGATGGCAATTTGTAATGATTCACCCATCTGGTCTATGGCGTCACCCAACGTCGATTGACCCAGCGTGATGCCGAAAACACGCGAAAAACCACCGTTCACAGGATCTACTTCCCACGGCATGCCTGTTTTTGCTATTTTTGTATTTGGATCTCGACTGCCAAATGTCATGGTAAGAATCAGGGTGCCACTGATGATGATCAGTGTTGCGGCAAGAGCTCTGAATAACATAGATTGAAAAATGATTTTTATCATGATGGATATGTTTTTTTGTTTATTTATATGCATTACACCGAAAAGTCATAATCGGTGATAACTGGGGCATGATCACTGAACATCTGATCAGTGTAAACACGACTTGTTGTTGCTGTTGAGCCAATAATCGGGGTTGAAATTTGATAGTCAATTCTCCAGCCTACATTATTTTTACGAGCTTGACCACGCTGACTCCACCAAGTATATTGCTCTTTGGTTGGGTATAAAGATCTGTAGACATCTATGAGCCCAAGTGGGCCAAATAGATGATCCATCCAGGCTCGTTCTTCGGGTAAAAAGCCACTGTTTTTAGTATTGCCTTTCCAATTTTTAATGTCAATATTCTGATGGGCGATATTGATATCACCCATCAGAATAAATTCTCGCTCTGATTTCATCTGCACTAAAATGGGTAAGATGCTATTCAAAAAACGCCATTTGGCTTGTTGCCGTTCCTCACCGGAGGAGCCACTTGGAAAGTATGCACTCACAAACGATAGTTTTCTGGAAAGGGTATCGAATCGCGCTTCCAGCCAGCGACCCTCGGCATCAAACTCCGCATCACCAAAGCCTAAGCGAAGGTCACTAGGCTCATGTATGGAATACAGACCGACGCCGGCATATCCCTTCTTTTGAGCGCAGTGGAAGTAGCCCTTCATTCCTCCAAGCGTGTCAAATCGCGTCGATATGTCACTCGGTTGGGCACGAATCTCTTGGACGCCCATACAATCTGGCCTGACGGATTCGACCCATTCAGCTAAACCTTTGCTAGAAGCTGATCGGATGCCGTTGAGATTCAAACTGATTAAACGCACTCTGTAGTTTCCTGAAATGACCGTCAATAATTTGCCAACGCACCGTGATAGCCTAGCACTGGATTTCGTGACATTTGCAGTGTCCTCCGGCGTCTTGCGATTTGGTCAGTTCAAGACCAAGGCTGGGCGGACATCGCCGTATTTTTTCAATGCTGGCTTGTTTGATGACGGTGCCAAGTTGGGGCGTTTGGCGGGATTTTATGCACGTCGTCTTCTAGAGTCGGGTGTGGCGTTCGACATGATCTTTGGTCCCGCCTACAAGGGCATCACTTTGGCCTCGGCGGTGGCCGTCGAGTTGGCGCGTTTAGGCGTCAATGTGCCTTATGCCTACAACCGCAAGGAAGCCAAAGATCATGGTGAAGGCGGTACGTTGGTGGGTGCGCCTATGCGTGGTCGGGTTCTGATCATCGACGATGTCATCTCGGCGGGGACCTCGGTGCGTGAGTCGATCACCTTGATTCAAGCCACAGGAGCTCAGCCCTGTGCCGTCTCGATTGCCCTTGATCGACAAGAGACCGCCTGTTTGGCTGGGGTGGATGGCACACAATCAGCCGTGCAATCCGTGCAAAACGAACTCGGATTGCCGGTCATCGCTATCGTGACCCTGACGGATTTGTTGCAGTATCTGGCCCAGCAGAGTGACCCTGCTCTTGCTGCTTACCTTCCCTTGGTGGAGGCGTACCGTGAACGCTATGGAGTGCATGGGTGAAAGGTTCAAGACACGTTGAAATGAAGCTGCGTCCTGTTTGGATGCTGGTGTGTGCTTGGGTGCTTCCAGCCATGGCGGTCGCACAGAGCAACATTTTTACGTGTACCGACAGCAAGGGCCGACGTGTCACCTCAGATCGGCCGATTGCTGAATGCACTGATCGTGAGCAAAGAGTCCTCAACAGTGATGGCTCGACCCGTCAAGTGGTGGGTCCGACTCAAACTGCCGAAGAAAAAGCGATTGCCGATGAAGTACAACGGCGTCGCCAAGCCTTGGAGACCGCCCGCAAGGATGCGATTCGGCATGATCGAAACCTGCTCAATCGCTACGCCAATGAGCGAGCCCATCAAAAAGCCCGCGAAGGCGCACTTGAGACGATGCGCAAGGTTTTGAAATCGAGCGAAGCACGCTTGGCTGAACTTGAGCGTGAGCGCAAGACCTTGCAAGATGAGGCGGAGTTCTACAAAGGCCGGGAGTTGCCTGCCAAGTTGACGGGGCGATTTGATTACAACCAATCAGCGGCCGAAGCCCAGCGCACCTTGGTGCAAAACCATCGTGCCGAAGTCAGTCGCATTGATGCCATCTATGACGATGAGTTGGCACGGCTGCGCAAACTCTGGGCCGGCGCTCAGCCAGGCTCCATGCCCTTGCCTTCCACGGCAGCATCTGCGGGTTTTCCATAATAGATGGTCAGAATGTGAAATGCATGGCATGTCGTTGTAACGGTTGAAAGGCCTGAGCAAGGGCGGTCGATTCCAGTACATGGGTGCGCTGAGCTTCGCTACGGAGCGCAAGTGCAGTTGATGTCACGAAAGGAATCCATGCAGTACTTCCGTCGTTCGATGGTGTGGGTCACCCTGATCTTGGGGGTGTGTGCCGGTGTTGGTGTACAGGCCCAAGAACAAGAGTTTGTTGATGCCATCTTGGGGGATCAGTCGGTTCAGGCTCGTTCACCCAGCCAGCGTAATGCCGCTAAAAAAGAACTGGTGATTGGCGTCACCAGCAATGCCTACGGTGATCAGATCAGCATGGGCATTCGACCCGTCCTTGAGAAGCGTGGCTATAAGGTGAAAGTGGTCGAATTGACCCAGCCGAATTCAGCCTTGGCGCAAGGCACGTTGGATGCCAATGTTTTCCAGAACGAGGCCCAACTCAGCCGTGTCTTGGCTGATGGCAAGTTGAAGTTGTCGGAAGTGATCAAGCTGCCGACGGCACCTCTTGGGATTTACAGCCGAAAAAATAAGGGCTTGGTGGATATCCGTGAAGGCGCTTCAGTGGTTATTCCTTCGGATCCTACTCACCAGGCTCGAGTCCTGCATTGGTTGTCGCAACTGGGTTGGTTGCGCCTGCGCGATGGTGCGGAGGCTACACGGGCTACCGAGCGAGATATTGCGACAAATATCAAAAAGATTCGGTTGATTCCTGCTGATGGTCCCGCCTTGGTCAAGGCTTTGGATACCGCTGACTTTGCTGTGATCGACGGTGGGGCGGGCTGGTCTGCTGGGTTGAAGCTCAGCGATGCTCTTGCACTGGATAAAACCCCGGCGGCTCAACAAATCGTGCTTGTCGTTCGCACTGAAGACAAAGACAAGCCGTGGGTCAAGGATCTGATGGAAGCTTACCGTTCGCGGGACTTCCAAGCGACGACCGAGCGTTACTTTGCTGGTTTCGTGAAGCCCTGATTGGCCTGCCCGGAGGGACTCGAACCCCCGACCTGCTGCTTAGAAGGCAGCTGCTCTATCCAGTTGAGCTACGGGCAGACAAGGGGGCGGATTGTCGCATTTGTCGCTTCGGCTGGGGCGAAGCGGTGTGGTTCTTGGTCGTAAAAGCGACTTAACAGAGCGTAGAAAGCGGGCTGCTCTTGGCGTAGAGCATGGGGCGCGACAAAGAACGCTTCGCTGGCGACGGTAAAAAACTCCTCTGGTCCTGTACAGGCGTAGGGATCCAAGAAGGTGGCCTGACCCGCCTCAAGGCGGCTTTGCAAGGCTTGGCGCGCTTGATCCAAGACCACGCGCCATCGTGCTCGCTGGGTGATATCCGGCAACTGAGGTATCCCATCCGCTTGGCCGTCGTGCATGTCGATGACATGCACCAGTTCATGAATCACGACGTTGTAGCCCTCTTTGGCGCTGGTGTGTGCATGCCACACATCGGGCCAAGATAGCATCACCGGACCATCAAGCATGGCTTCTCCGGTCAGCCATTCATCGCTTTCATGCACCACCCCGGTGGTTTCATCGACCCATATCCGGTGCGCAACGACTTCATCCGGTTGCAAGACGATGCCGATGAAACGGGCATACCAAGCCAAATCACCCTTTAAACCAAGGATGGGTACACACGCTTGGACGGCGACCGCCACAGCCATTTCATCGGTCAGCGCCATGTCCTCCGTGGTGGTGAATTCCTTGGTCGCCAGAAACAAGGCACTGAGCTCGCGCAAGCGCTGCATCTGGGCTGCGGGTCGGTAGCTGAGAAATGGGTACCGATCCAGCATCTGCTGCCACAAGAGGTCGGGAATCCAGTGGCGCTGGATCAGCTGATCTCGGTGGGCTTGCTGGCGATCCTTCCACCATTGGCGAAGATGCATAGCTTGTTGGGAGGACGTCAGTGGGGTTTGGGCGGATCGCGGTGCAATTCACACAGCTGATAAAGCCCCCCAAACCAGGTTTCATGCCGCACGACGTGGGCCGGGATATCCGCAGGCAGCCAGTGCGTCAGGGGATGACGCCACAGGTCCATGGCGAAGGGCTCCAGCTGATGCAGGATCAGTTTCATGGGGCCGTAGAGCGGGTGGATGATCCGTGGCCGGTGATAGTCCACCAGCACGATGCGTCCTCCCGGTTTAAGGACGCGCAGGGCCTCGGCCAGCGTGGCGCGCCGGACTTCTTCAGGCTGCTCGTGCAGCAAAAAGAACAGCAAGATCTGATCCATGCTGCCGCTGGCCAAGGGCATGGCGCTGCAATCGGCTTGGATCAGCTCGACCCGATCCGGGTCAGTCAGTTTGTGGCGTAGGTTCTCCAACTGAATGGGCAACACATCGACGACGGTCAAGCTGCCGTCTGGGGCGATATGTTGGGTCAGTTTGGGGGTCAGATCACCGTAAACGCAGGCCATCTGGAGTGTTTTGCCACTCAGGCTTGGCCCAAGCCATTGAAGAGCGGCATCGCGTAGATGCCCAAATTGACCCCAAAGAATCAGATTGATGAGCCAAGGCCGCTCGAAAACGGTCACGGCGCGTGGATGAACATAGGCCCAGTTGTAGACGGTGGTCAAGTACGACGGGATGGCAGCCGGTGGGCTGGATGTGTTGAGACGGATACCCATGTGGCGAGCTTAGAGCGCAAGTCTTTGGCTTGGCTTGCGTGGAGTCTTATTCGTTTTTCTCATAAGCAGAGAAAGAAAGAATCGTTCCATTTAGATAGTGAGCTTCTTAGGATGCACGCCATTGTCATGTTGAGTGTGTTGCATGTCCCAGATCGGTTTTTCTTCTCTTCGTCGGTGTGTCTTGGCCTTGGGCGCGCTTGCGCTCATGGGGATGGCTCAAGCGGGTACCACCTTGCTCAATGTCAGCTACGACGTAACGCGTGAGTTTTACAAGGACTACAACGCTGCTTTTGCCAAGCACTGGAAGACAACTTCCGGTGAAGATTTGACACTCAACCAATCGCACGGTGGCTCCAGCAAGCAAGCGCGCAGTGTGGTGGATGGCTTGGACGCGGATGTCATCACCATGAATCAAGCCAATGACATCGACATCTTGGCCGAGCGCGGTAAGTTGATTCCGCAAGACTGGGCCAAGCGCTTGCCCAACAACAGCGCGCCCACCACCTCGGTGTCGGTGATCTTGGTGCGTAAAGGCAATCCGAAAGCACTCAAAGATTGGGCGGATCTGGCCCGCAGCGGGGTTTCGGTGGTGATTCCGAACCCGAAGACCTCGGGCAACGGGCGCTATACCTATCTGGCGGCGTGGGGCAGTGTGCTCAAGAGCGGCGGCCATGCCGCCCAAGCGCGTGATCTGGTGACCAAGATTTTTGCCAACGTGCCGGTTTTTGACGGCGGTGGACGCGCTGCAACAACGACCTTTGCGCAACGCGGTATCGGTGACGCTCTGGTGACTTTTGAGAGCGAAGTGGACCTGATTTTGGGTGAGTTTGGCCGGGACTTTGAGGTCATCTACCCCAAGAGCACCGTGCTGGCCGAGAACCCCGTGAGCGTGGTTGATAAGGTGGTGGATCGCAAGGGCACACGCAAACAAGCCGAGGCCTATTTGAACTACCTCTGGTCCGACGCGGGCCAAGAGATCGCGGCCAAGCATCATTTGCGGCCGCGCAACGACAAGGTGCTGGCCAAACACGCCGCCGAGTTCCCGAAGCTGATCACGTTCACGGTGGACGAACTCTTTGGTGGCTGGAAGAAGGCCCAGAAGGAACACTTCGACGATGGCGGCCTCTATGACCAAGTGATCGCTGCGGCCAAGGCGCGCTGAGCTGCTTGCGTGTTCTACAGAGGGGTTGCGATGTTTTTCACCCGAACGCTGCTCAAGCGCCATACCGTTTTGCCGGGCTTTGATCTGGCCCTTGGGTTCACGCTGCTCTATGTGAGCCTGATCGTGTTGTTGCCGCTGTCGGCGGCCTTTCTCAAAACCTTCACCCTGACATGGGCGCAGTTCTGGGATGCGGTCACATCACCCCGGGTGATGGCTTCTTATCGGCTTACCTTCGGGGCGTCTTTGGTGGCCGCCCTGATCAATGCCTTTTTTGGTCTGATCGTGACGTGGGTGTTGGTGCGCTATCGCTTCTTCGGTCGCCGCTTTGTGGATGCGCTGGTTGATCTGCCGTTTGCTTTGCCCACAGCGGTAGCGGGCATTGCCCTGACTGCGATTTACGCCCAGAACGGTTGGATCGGTCAGTGGTTGCCGTTCAAGGTCAGCTTTACCCCGGTGGGGGTGTTTGTGGCCTTGGTGTTCATCGGTTTTCCCTTTGTGGTGCGTACCTTGCAGCCCGTTTTGGAAGACGTGAACCGTGAGCTTGAAGAGGCTGCGGCCACTTTGGGCGCGACCCGCTGGCAAACCTTTCGCCACGTGATCTTTCCGGTGCTCACACCGGCCTTGCTGACCGGCTTTGCCTTGGCGTTTGCACGCGCGCTGGGCGAGTACGGTTCGGTGATTTTCATCGCCGGCAACATGCCCATGGTCAGCGAGATCACGCCGCTTTTGATCATCACCAAGCTGGAGCAGTACGACGTGGCCGGTGCGACGGCGATTGCGGTGGTGATGTTGATCACTGCGTTTACGTTGCTGCTCTTCATCAATATGTTGCAAGCTTGGGCGCGCAAGCGTCAAGGCATGTAAGAGGCTGCTGCCATGTCATCTGCGGTCATGAACCCGCCCCCGATCCCGATGGATGCTTACCCGGATTTGCCCCCTTCCGCTGTCCAAGGTGTGGCCCCGCCCCATCGTGTTAATGCCACGGCCGAGCCGGTCTGGGTGCGTCGCAGCCTGATCGCGGTGGCCTTGTTGTTCATGGGTCTGTTTTTGTTCGTACCTTTGGCCACGGTGTTCATCGAAGCCTTCAAGAAAGGGCTTGGTGTTTATTGGGCGGCAATTTCCGATCCGGATGCCTTGTCAGCCCTCAAGTTGACCCTGATCGCGGCAGCGATTGCTGTGCCGCTCAATCTGGTGTTCGGGGTTGCGGCGGCTTGGACGATTGCCAAGTTTGAGTTCCGGGGAAAAAGCGTGTTGCTCACCTTGATCGACTTGCCGTTTTCGGTCAGCCCGGTGATCTCGGGGCTGATTTATGTGCTGGTCTTTGGTCTGCAAGGCTGGTTGGGTGAATCGCTGCGGGACCACGATCTGAAGGTGATTTTTGCCGTCCCTGGCATCGTCTTGGCCACCGTGTTTGTGACCTTCCCCTTTGTGGCGCGCGAGCTGATTCCGCTCATGCAAGTGCAAGGCTTGGAACAAGAAGAAGCCGCGCGGGTGCTGGGAGCCAGTGGTTGGCAGATCTTCAGCCGGGTCACGCTGCCCAACATCCGGTGGGCGCTGCTTTATGGCGTGATCTTGTGCAATGCCCGTGCCTTTGGTGAGTTTGGGGCCGTGAGCGTGGTTTCAGGCCACATTCGGGGCGAGACCAACACCCTGCCGCTGCACATCGAGATCCTCTACAACGAATACCAATTTGCCGCCGCCTTTGCGGTGGCCTCGCTGCTGGCCGTGCTGGCCTTGGTGACCTTGGTGCTGAAGTACGCCGTCGAGCAGCACGTCAAGGCCCAGATGCGTAGCGCATCGTCCGATCCAGCTTGATTTGCGGAAAGACCCATCATGAGCATCCAGATTCGTAACCTCGTCAAGCGCTTCGGCTCCCTAGCGGTCTGCGACAACCTCAATCTTGATTTGCCGGCGGGTGAGTTGGTCGCTTTGCTGGGCCCCTCGGGCTCGGGCAAGACCACTTTGCTGCGCATGATCGCGGGGCTGGAGCGCCCGGACTCGGGCAGCGTGCTGTTTCACGGCGAGGACGCCACTTTTGCCGATGTGCGCGAGCGCAACGTGGGCTTTGTGTTTCAGCACTACGCCCTGTTCGGCCACATGACGATCTTCGAGAACGTCGCTTTTGGCCTGCGTGTGCGGCCCAAGGACACCCGCCCGAGTGAGGTGCAGATTCGGGCCAAGGTCAACGATTTGCTCAAACTGGTGCAGCTTGACTGGATCGCTGACCGCTACCCGCACCAGCTCTCCGGTGGTCAGCGTCAGCGGATCGCTCTGGCTAGAGCGCTGGCGGTTGAACCGAAGGTGTTGTTGCTCGACGAGCCCTTCGGCGCGTTGGATGCCAAGGTGCGCAAAGAACTGCGCCGCTGGCTGCGCCGCCTGCACGACGAGATGCACGTCACCAGCGTGTTCGTCACCCACGATCAAGAAGAAGCCATGGAAGTGGCGGATCGCATCGTGGTGATGAACCAAGGTCGCATCGAGCAGCAAGGCAGCCCCGACGAGGTCTATGACCGCCCGGCCACGCCGTTTGTCTTGCAGTTTTTGGGCGATGTGAACCTGTTCCACGGTCGGCGCGACCATGCTCCAGGCCTGAGTGCGAGCGCCACGGACCCCTCCGCCGTGAGCTATGTGCGGCCGCACGAGTTGGATGTGGTGACCCAAGCCGGCCCAGATACGTGGGAAGTGACCTTGGCCCATGTGTTGACGGTCGGACCCAACACCCGGTTGGAGTTCCGCCGGCGTGACGACGAAAGCTTGGTCGATGTCGAGCTGTCACGCGATGCTTGGACGGCGCTGCGGGAGCGCTTGGGCTTGCGACCGGGTAGCCAAGCGCATCTGCGTCCGCGCCGCGTCACGCGTTTTGGGGCCGCCGAAGCTTGCTCCGAGTTTCTCGAAGACCCGGCGGCGGCGATCTGAATCAGGGGCTCGGGGCGGCGACGTCCTTGAGCTGAATCAGCACGGTGAATCCGGCCCCTGGGGTGGATTCAACCCTTGCCCGCCCACCGTGGGCCCTGGCCACCAAATCCGTCAAGGTCAGCCCCAGGCCGATAAGGGGGTAGTCCTGTCGGTCGAGCACTCCGAGCAGGTGCGCTAGGCGTTCCGCCGAAACGCCGGGGCCGTTGTCGGTGAACTTCAGGATCTTGCTGTCGGCTTCACAGCAGCAATCATTCGCGCTGCTGGCGCTATTTTCTGGGCACATCAGCGCCACGTTCATGCGGGTGGCCCCGTAACGCACGGCGTTGTCGAGGATGTTGAGCAAGGCAGCGGCCAGCAAATCCGGGTCGGCATGTACTGAGCCCGTGTTGAGCAGGGTGACTTCCAAGCCATCGACCGGGATTTGCTGAATCATGCTGGCCAGATCGACCGGCCGTGGATGTGGGTCGGTACCGGCGCGAAACATACTGAGCAAGGCCGTCACCACCCGGCGCAAGCGCTCGGTGGCTTGGCGTGCCTTGACCAAGCGGGGTTTACTTTCTGGCGAGCTTTCTTTCAGGGCGACCGCCAGTTGGGCATCAATGCCAGCCAGCGGCGTGCGCAAGGCGTGTGCGGCGTGGGCACTGAAAGCACGCTCGTTGGCCAAGCGTTGTGCCAGCCTTGTGGTGAGCTCCATCACCGCTTCACGGATCGGAATCAGCTCTTCCCGGGTTACGGCCGGTAGGGCTGCTGCCGGCAGGTGGGTGGAGGGCCCCCATTCGTAGTTGCGCAGGGTTTGTGAGAGCTCAACCACATGGTGCGTCTCATCCGCAACGCGGCGTCTCAGCCACCAAGCGGCCAGCAACCCAATCAGCAAAGCGGTGCCGGAAGCCATTGCCATGGCTCCGAAGCGCGCTGCTTCGCGTTGCTCACGACTTTGGGCCACATGCAGAATCAGCTGGCGGCTGTCCAAACGCATCGAATAGACCCGCCAGCGGGCATGAACCGCTTCATTTGAAAAACCGTTGGCACTGGCGGAACCCAGCGGTGCCGGAGGAGCCCGGTGCGAGCGCATGCGCACCAACCCTTGAGCATCGACGAGCTGCCAGATCAGGCCTTCTTCATGGGGCGGGGCGGGCAAAATCTCATCGCTCGGGTCTGTGCGATCAACGTGACGCGCCATCAAGCCAAACAAGATTTCGGCCGACTCCTGCAAGGCCCCATCCAGCAATCGATCCACCGCCGACTGCACCACCGCGCCGACCACCAAGGCGACGGCCACACACCATATCAAGGTGACGACCAAGACCGAGCGGGCTAGGCGAGAGCGAATCGACGGAAGCGCTGTCATTTCAGGTTGGGACGCGATAGCCCAAGCCGCGCACGGTTTCGATCAGCTCCTTGGTGAGCTTGCGGCGCAGGGCCGAAATGTGGACTTCGAGCACATTGCTGGTGACATCGCCATCGAAGCCATGGATCAGTTGGCTCAGATCGGCCTTGGTAACGATGCGCCCAGCGCGCAGCACCAAGGCTTCCAGCACTGCCCATTCGCGCGCTGTCAGATCAACCGCAACGTCATCAAGCCAAGATTGGCGCGCGGTGAGGCTCACTTCAACATGGCCGAAACGCCGCCGCTCCAACACGGCCGAAGCATTGCGCCGGGCCAAGGCGCGCAGCCGGGCCGAGAGTTCTTCGGGTGCAAAGGGTTTGACAAGGTAGTCATCGGCACCGCTGTCCAGGCCTTGAATCCGATCAGCAAGGCGATCCCGAGCGGTCAGCATGATGACGGGCACCGATTGGTCGGTGCGGCGCAGTGTGCGGATCCAGTCGATCCCCGTGCCGTCCGGCAAGGACCAGTCCACCAAGAGCGCATCAAAAGGCTCACCATTCATGCCTTGGACTTCGGCAAGATGGGTGAACCACTCCACCACGTGGCCCTCGCTGCGCAGGTAATCGCGCAGGCCTTCACCCAGAATCGAATCGTCTTCCAGCAGTAGCAGTCGCATGCGTTGGGGTCTCCAAGTTCGGAGGGCGATTTTCGCCTGCTGCGCTGTGTTTTAGGGTGGGTTGATCAAGCCTGTTTGGCTTTGTTCAGCCGCCTGTAAGAACTTTTAACTTAAGGTTCATATGAATAGACAATGCTGGGCAGATATTCTTGGCAGCCTTGTCAAGGTGAGGGCAGTGCAGATGAGATTCAGTGGTTTGGCCGGACGGATGATGGGTTCACGTGGGTGGCTGCGGTTGCTGGGGTATGGCGCGTTTTTGCTCGGAGTGCAAACCAGCATGGCGCAAGGCTTGAAAGCCGATGCAACGCAACTGCGCCAGCTTGGGGTCACCACGGTGGAGGTGCGGGCGGCTGCGCAGTCGGGGGTGGCGCGTTATCCGGCGCAGATCCAGATTCCCTTGGCGCAGCAGCGGGTGGTTTCGGCCCCTGTACCCGGTGGTGTGGATGCGCTGTGGGTCGTGCAAGGCCAGATGGTGCGTGCCGGCATGCCTTTGGTGCGGCTGCGTAGTCAGCAAGTGGCCGAGTGGCAGCGCGATTGGCAACAGCTCAAGGCTCAACTTGATCTGATGCAACGCACCATGGCTCGCGATGAGCAGCTCTACAGCGAAGGCCTGATTGCCTTGTCGCGCCTAGAAGCCAGCCGTGCCCAAGTCCAGCAGCAGCGTGTGTTGGTGGAAGAGCGGGGGCAAAGCCTGACCGCTGCGGGTGCCAAGCCTGAGGGCATCGGCGGTGAGCTGGTGCTCACGGCCCCGATGTCTGGACAAGTGCTCGAAGTGAGTGTCACGCCCGGGCAACGTGTGGATGCTGTCACTCCGCTGATTCGTTTGGCCTCGTCGGGTTCCTTGTGGGCCGAGTTGTCGGTGCCGGTGTCGCAGGCTGCGCAGTTGCGCTTGGGTGACCGGGTGCGCGGTATCGGTGTGGCGGTGGAAGGAACGATTGCGGCTTTCGCCCCGGCGGTTCAGGGCGGCAGCCAGACCACGGTGGTGCGCGCTGATTTGCGCGGCGCGGGTTTGCGCCAGTTGCGCGCCGGTCAGGCCATCGAACTTGAAGTGCAGCGTCATGAACCCGGGGTGGTGCAAGTCCCTGCGGGTGCCGTGATGGAAGACGCACGCGGTGCTGCGGTCTATGTGCAGCGTTCGGCGGGCCAGTTTGAACGGCGCTCGGTGCGTGTGATGGGTCGCTCGGGTGCTGATGGCTCGGTGAGTGTCAGTGGGCTGTCTGCCGGTGATCGCGTTGCGGCCACGGGTACGGCCGCACTCAAGGCGGTTGAAGGTGAGGGCTTTGGCCCTGAGGCCGTGCCGGCCGCCGCCTCTGCGGTCAAGTCTTGAGGCCCCCGCGATGCTGCATGGTTTGATTGCTTTTGCGCTGCGTCAGCGCCTCTTTGTGGGTGTGCTGACGGTGGTCTTTGCCGCCGCTGGCATGGTGGCCTACTTGGGCTTGCCCATTGACGCTTTTCCCGATGTCTCGGTGCCGCAGGTCAAGCTGATCTTGAAGGCTCCGGGCATGACGCCCGAAGAAGTTGAAGCACGTATCACGGTGCCGGTCGAGCAAGAGTTGCTGGGTATCCCCAAGCAAAAGATGCTGCGCTCGACCTCCAAGTACGCCTTGGCCGATATCACGCTCGATTTTGACGACGGCACCGATGTGTATTGGGCGCGTCAGCAGGTGAGCGAGCGCTTTGCCAATGTGCTGCGTGACTTGCCTGCGGGCACCACCGGCGGCTTGGCTCCGGTGACGACGCCCTTGGGTGAAATGTTCATGTTCACGGTCGATGGGCCGCAGCCGCTGGAGCAGCGCCGTGCCGTGCTCGACTGGGTGATTCGGCCCGCCCTGCGCCCGCTGCCAGGTGTGGCGGATGTGAATAGCTTGGGTGGACGGGTGCGCTCCTTCGAAGTGGTGCCCGATCCCGCCGCCTTGGCAGCGCGTGGCGTGTCGCTTGATCAGCTTGAAAAAGCCTTGGCGTTCAACAATCGCAACGATGGTGCCGGTCGGCTGTCACAGGGCGAAGAGGCCTTGATCGTGCGCGTCGAAGGTGCGCTGCATGGCATGGAAGACATCCGTCAGACGGTGCTGCGCAGCGATGTGGGTGGTGCTGCTGCCGGCCCCGTGGCGGGCTCAGTGGTGCGGGTTGGGGATGTGGCCGAAGTGCGTGCGGGTGAGATGACACGCTACGGTGCTGTAACCATGGACGGCCAAGGTGAAGTCGTCGAAGGTTTGGTGCTGGGTCTCAAGGGGGCCAATGCCCGTGAGGTGGTGGCGCGGGTCAAGGCTCGTTTGGTCGAATTGCAGCCGGTCTTGCCCAAGGGCATGAGCATCAAGCCGTTCTATGACCGCTCTGAGTTGGTCAATCGCGCGGTTCACACGGTGGTCAAAGCCCTGGGCGAAGCGGTGGTGCTGGTGGTGGTGCTGCTTTTGGCCTTTTTGGGCAATGTGCGTGCGGCGGTGGTCGTGGCGGCGATGCTGCCTTTGGCCGCGTTGGGCACTTTTTTGCTGATGGGTCAGTTCGGGTTGTCGGCCAATCTGATGAGCTTGGGCGGTTTGGCCATCGCCATCGGCATGCTGGTCGATGGTGCGGTGGTGATGGTGGAGAACATCGAAACCGAGCTTTCGACCGCCGCATCCTCAGGCTCGCGCATTCCCACCCTGCATCTGGTATTGCGCGCCTGCCGATCAGTCGCCACGCCGGTCGCTTCGGGGATCGCCATCATCGTGATTGTCTTTTTGCCCTTGCTGAGCCTCGAAGGCTTGGAAGGCAAGCTCTTTGCGCCGGTGGCGCTGACCATCGTTTATGCCTTGACGGTGTCGCTGGTGTTGTCCCTTACGGTGGTGCCGGTGCTGGCCTCTTGGATGTTGCAGCGCCTGCCGGCGCATGAGCCTTGGCTGATGCGCCAATGCGCCCGCATCTACGACCAGCTTTTGACCAAGGCGCTGGCGTATCCGCGCACCATGACGCTCATGGCGCTGGGTGCTTTGGTGGTCGCAGCCGCTGTGTTCATGTTTGTTGGCAAGACTTTTATGCCGACCTTGGACGAGGGCGACTTGATCATGCAGCTCGAAAAGCTGCCTTCCATCGGTTTGGATACGACCGTAACGACAGATTTGCGTATCCAGCAAGCGGTGATGGCCAAGGTGCCTGAAGTGCAGTCCATCGTGGCGCGCAGTGGCTCCGACGAGTTGGGCTTGGACCCGATGGGGCTCAATCAGACCGACACGTTCTTGGTGCTCAAACCCCGCGAGCAGTGGCGGCATCCCGACAAAGAGTGGCTGACTGAAGAGTTGCGCAAGGTCATGGAAGGTTTCCCTGGGATTGAATCAAGCTTCACCCAGCCGATCGACATGCGGGTTTCGGAGATGTTGACGGGGGTGCGTGGCGATGTCGCTATCAAGATCGTCGGCTCTGATTTGGGTGAGTTGAACCGTTTGGCCTTGGCCATCGAAGCGACCGTCAAGACGGTGAACGGGGCT
Source organism: Leptothrix toolikensis (SeqCode) (assembly GCF_057922285.1). NCBI lineage: Bacteria > Pseudomonadati > Pseudomonadota > Betaproteobacteria > Burkholderiales > Sphaerotilaceae > Leptothrix > Leptothrix toolikensis (SeqCode). The sequence continues at coordinate 32,008 of NZ_JBYSVC010000011.1, read as the reverse complement.
ACGGATACGTTCACGCTGCAAAACGGCGGGGTGCAGTACCTCAATATCAAGGTGGATCGTCTGGCTGCGGGGCGGCTTGGCTTGGCGGGTGATGAGGTGCAAGCCGATCTGCGCCGTTGGGTCGAAGGCCAGCAAGTGGGCGTGGTGCAAGAAGGTGGACGCCGTATTCCGCTGGTGGTGCGCGGCAGCGATGCGCTGCGCGCTTCGGCCGACGATCTGGCAGCGGTGCGCATCACCAACATGGCCGGGGTGGCGGTGCCTTTGTCGCAGGTGGCGCAGTTGCAGCGCTTGGATGGCCCCGTCAAAGTGGATCGCGAATTAGCGCAGCGTTACCGCGTGGTGCAAACCAATGTGCGTGGCCGTGATCTGGTGGGTTTTGTCGAGGAGATCAAGGCGTTGGTGGCGACCAAGGTGCCGCTACCGCAGGGCTACCAGATCCAGTGGGGGGGGCAGTTTGAGAATCAGCAACGCGCTGCCGCACGCTTGAGTCTGGTGGTGCCCATCGCGATTGCTCTGATCTTTTTCATCCTCTTTTCCACCTTTGGTTCGGTGCGCCAAGCCGTGTTGGTGTTGGTGAACATTCCGCTGGCCTTGGTCGGTGGGGTGCTGGCGCTGGCCTTGGCGCAGGAATATCTCTCGGTGCCGGCTTCCGTCGGGTTCATCGCCTTGCTGGGGATTGCGGTGCTCAACGGCGTGGTGCTGGTGAGCTACTTCAACGAGTTGTTGGCGCGCGGCATGCCTTTGGCACAGGTGGTGGTTGAAGGTGCGCGGCGCCGGCTGCGGCCGGTGCTCATGACGGCTTCGATCACGGCAGGGGGCTTGGTGCCGTTGCTCTTTGCCACCGGGCCGGGTTCGGAGATTCAGCGACCGTTGGCGATTGTGGTGATCGGCGGCTTGGTCTCTTCGACGCTGTTGACCCTGCTGTTGCTGCCGGTGCTGTTCCGTCGTTTTGGGGTTGAGCCGGTGCGTGTGGCTCAAGGAGATCAGGCATGAGTGCCACAACATCGTCTTCCGTGTGCTTGACCTTGGTCTTGCCTTTGACCATGCAGGATGCTGTGGTGGATTGGTTGCTGGGACATCCCGCCCTGCAAGTCGAGTTCAGCCAGCATGTGGTTTCGGCGCGCGGGCCGTGGGTTCGGCTCGCACCAGGGGAAGAAGAAGTGCAAGGCTCAGCGATGCGGGTGCAGATCCAGTTGATCGTTGAGCGCTCGCTGGCGCAGAGCATCACCGACGAGATGGAGCGTTTGTTCCGGGGGGCGGACGGTGGCTATTGGTTGACGCCCGTGGAGCGCATGGGTGCTTTTCGGCGCGAGGGACAGGTATGAAGCCGAGTGTGTGGTTGGCTTGCGCAGCTTTGGTGTGGGGCGTGGGGGGGCAGGCGATTGCAGCGGTCTCATCGGGGGCCTTGACGGGGTTGCCGCAAGAGTCGGTGCTGCGTGAGCGTTTGTTGGCAAGCCCTTCGGTGCGTTCGGCGATGGCGCTTTTGCAAGCTGAGCAGGCCACAGCCCAAGTTGAAAAGAAGTCGCCGGTAGCTTGGTCGATTTCGGGTGGCGTGGGGTATCGGACCTTCTCGGATGACCCCAATCATGCGCCGGGTGAAACCGAGCTGACCTTGCAGCGCCCTTGGCGTTCGGGCAACAAGGAGCAGGCGCAGCAACAATGGTTCGAGCAGCGTGAGCGCTGGGCCCAGGCCCAGATTCGCATGACGGCTCGGACCACGTTGCGCGACTGGTTAGACGGTTTATCGGTCTGGTTGCGCGAGGAAGGTGCCGCACGGCTATGGGTTGAGCAGTTGACCTTGTCGCGCAAGCAGGCCCAAGCGGTGGGCCGACGGCATGAATTGGGCGATGTCTCGCGTGCTGAGCGTGATCTTGCGGAGGCCGCCCAAGTGCAGGTGGAGGCACAGGCCACCCAGGCACAGGCTCGGGCCAAGGCTGCTCGGGCCCGCCTGAGCGTGCTTTTGCCGGCTTGGTCCGATGTTGATTTGGCGGCCTTGTTGAGCAGTGAGCCCCCTGCGATCCCTGCGGATGCAGCGGGTGACGGTGCGCCCCTTGAGGACAGTCTGGAGTTGCAACTGGTGCAGGCTGAAGCGGTCTCGGCGACCGCAGCGGCGCAGTTCGAGGTGACACAGCGTCGCGCTGACCCGACCGTGGGAGTGAGGGTCGGCACGGCGAAAGGGCCCGATGAAAAATTCGTCGGCCTCGTGTTCAGCGTGCCCTTGGATGGTTCGGCCCGTGAGAGTGGTGCTCAAGCAGCGGCGTACCGTGCTGCCAATGTGGCTGCACGGGTGGAGGTGGAGCGCCAACGGATCGCGGCTGATCGGGCGGCCCGAGCCATTGAGGCCGCCAACAGCGTGATCGTCTGGCGGCAGTTGACCGATGCTGCCACGCGCTTCGACGCCCATGCCCGCACCACCGAGCGCGCATGGCAACTGGGTCAAGCCGCCTTGACCGACGTGGTCGTGGCGCAGCGCTTGGCCCTTGAGCAGCGTTTGGCGGCCCAACAAGCGCGGGCCGATGCGTTGTTTCGTCATTGGTTGTGGGTGCTTGATCAGCAACCCACGCTGGCTGCGCCGATCTGAGGTCTGCACGCGGCAGGCTCTTTGTCGTCTGTGTGGTGTGTGTGGTGCATGTAAGTCGAGTATCTATGCTCGACTTACATCGACAATAAAGCGTGAAAATATAACAGTTGACGCTTATGGTCACGCTTTAGACCTATGGTTTCATATAGATCGTATGTTGCTCATAAATGACAACCAATGATATAAGCTGTCTTTATGGCTTTGCAGTGAAAACTGCCCGTGATGATAATCACACCTTCATGATAAGTGCCGTGCATACGGGCTACTCTGCGTCAACAATCCATTCGTCCCCTGGTCGAATCTTGCTGCGGAGTACTGGTCATGAATCAACCTTCGATCTCTCAAACCTCACCGGCGCGTGGCTCTTTATTTCTGATGTCTCTGTGTGGCCTCCTTTCAGCTGTTTTGCTGAGTGGCTGCGGTACGAGTCCGAAATCCCATACGCAGACGCAGACACGAGGGGAGGGCGTTGCAGAGGCTTCGCAGAGCATGCGCAATCAGCGGGTACCGATGCAGCAAACAGCAAGTAGCTCTGAATGTGGCTCGGGGAGTCCCCAGCGCGAGGCATTGATGCGCGAAATCAATCGGATTCGGTATACCGGCGCACGTTGTGGCAGCAAGGGCTCTTTTTCACCCGCAGGGGCACTGACTTGGAATGCCAAGCTCGAATCAGCATCCGCCGTGCATGCCCGCTCCATGGCCAGCTATGATTATTTCTCACATACAGGCGTGGATGGCAGCAGCGGTGGTATCCGCGCCAGAAATAGCGGTTACGACTGGTCCAAGTGGGCGGAAAATATTGGTGGTGGCCAGCAATCTATTCGTGATCTTGTGAATGATTGGGTCAAAAGTGATGGGCATTGTGCAAACTTGATGAATCCGGGTATGCGTGAAATGGGCCTTGCTTGTGTCAGGTCCAATCATGCGCATTACGACACGTATTGGGTGCTTGTCATGGGTGCAGCGCGTTGATGGGCCCCGATATATTCGTATCCATAAGCTGCCAATAAGATTTTTACATCCCTGAGTAGGCTGTGCTTATACGGGTTTGCGACAAGCTGGGTATGCATCGGTTTTCACGCGTTTGTCAGGATCCGAGGAGGGGTTATCGGTGACAATGGCGGCCTCACACGGCGCAGCGCAGCCCGTGTGTTCGTTCCCAAGTTCGCCGCGCCATAACAGAGGAGATAACCATGCACATTGGTGTGCCGCGTGAAACCGCCGCAGGTGAAACGCGTGTGGCTGTCACGCCCGAGACAGCTAAAAAACTTCAAGCCCAGGGTCACACGATCCGCATCGAATCCGGTGCGGGTGTGGCTGCCAGTGCGCCTGATGCGGCCTATGCCGCTGTCGGTGCCGAGATCACCGATGCCGCAGGTGCTGCGGGCTGTGATCTGGTGCTGCGTGTGCGCGCGCCGTCTGAAGCTGAGTTGACGCTGATGAAGCCGGGCTCCACCGTGGTGGGGATGCTCAATCCGTTTGATCGGGAAGGTCTGGAACGTATCGCTGCTGCTGGCTTGACGGGCTTTGCCCTCGAAGCCGCTCCACGGACCACGCGTGCGCAAAGCATGGATGTGCTCTCTAGCCAAGCGAACATCGCTGGCTACAAGGCCATCATCGTGGCCGCTGAGCGCTATCAACGCTTTTTCCCGATGCTCATGACCGCAGCCGGCACCGTCAAAGCGGCGCGGGTGGTGATTCTTGGCGTGGGTGTAGCTGGGTTGCAGGCCATTGCCACCGCCAAGCGTTTGGGGGCCGTGATTGAGGCTTCTGACGTGCGTCCTTCGGTGAAGGAACAGGTCGAATCGCTGGGTGCCAAGTTCATTGACGTGCCCTACGAGACCCAAGAAGAAAAAGACGCTGCCGTCGGTGTGGGCGGCTACGCCCGTCCGATGCCACCGAGCTGGTTGGCGCGTCAAAAAGTCGAAGTGGCCAAGCGTGTTGCCCAAGCCGACATCGTGGTCTCGACCGCGTTGATTCCGGGGCGGCCTGCGCCGACCTTGGTGACGGCTGAAATGGTCGCTTCGATGAAGCCGGGTTCGGTGATCATCGACTTGGCTGCGGGTCGCGGGCCGGACATGAACGGTGGTCTGACGGGCGGCAATTGTCCCCTGACCGAAGCTGGGGCGACGGTGATGCGTCATGGCGTGACCATCGTGGGCGAAACCAATCTGCCGGCCTTGGTGGCTGCGGACGCCAGCGCGCTTTATGCCCGTAACGTGCTCGACTTCCTGAAGTTGGTCTTGACCAAGGAAGGCACCCTGAGCGTCAACATGGACGACGATATCGTCGCCGCCTGCCTGATGACTCAAGGCGGCACCGTCAAGAAAGCGGCCTGAAGAGGATCCCCGATGGAAACCGTTTCCCCTACCCTGATCAATCTGATCATCTTCGTGCTGGCGATTTATGTCGGCTACCACGTCGTTTGGACCGTGACACCGGCTCTGCACACGCCTTTGATGGCGGTGACCAACGCGATCTCGGCCATCATCATCGTCGGTGCCATGTTGGCTGCTGGCCTGACTGAAACCACCTTGGGCCGTTCCATGGGCGTGCTCGCCGTGGCTTTGGCGGCAGTGAATGTGTTCGGGGGCTTCCTTGTGACCCGACGCATGCTGGAAATGTTCAAGAAGAAGGACAAGAAGGCTGTGCCTACCAAGAAGGAGGGTGCGTAATGAGCCTCAATCTCGTCACACTGCTTTATTTGGTGGCTAGCGTCTGCTTCATTCAGGCGCTCAAGGGCTTGTCGCATCCGACCACGTCGATTCGCGGCAATTTCTTCGGCATGACCGGCATGACCATCGCGGTGGTCACCACCGCTGCGTTGATCGTCAAGTTGGCCGATGGTCATATGGCGGGTCTGGCTTGGGTGTTGTTGGGCTTGGTGGCTGGCGGTGGCTACGGTGCTTGGCGTGCCAAGACGGTCGAAATGACCAAGATGCCCGAACTGGTGGCCTTCTTCCACAGCATGATCGGTTTGGCCGCAGTGTTTATCGCTGTGGCTGCCGTGGCTGAGCCGATGGCTTTCGGGATCGTGCATAGCGCCGATGAGCCGATTCCAGCGGGTAACCGTTTGGAGTTGTTCTTGGGTGCTGCGATTGGTGCGATCACCTTCAGCGGCTCGGTCATCGCCTTCGGCAAGCTGTCGGGCACCTACAAGTTCCGCTTGTTCAAGGGTGCGCCGGTGGTGTTTGCCGGTCAGCACATGCTGAATTTGGTGCTCGGTCTGACCATGTTGGGGTTGGGCTTGGCGTTCATGGCCACCGGCAGCTGGACAGCCTTCTTCGGCATGCTGGCCCTGAGTTTTATCTTGGGCGTGCTGATCATCATCCCAATTGGCGGTGCTGATATGCCGGTGGTGGTGTCGATGCTGAACAGCTATTCAGGCTGGGCAGCAGCGGGCATTGGCTTCTCGCTGAACAACTCGATGTTGATCATTGCCGGCTCCTTGGTGGGCTCTTCGGGCGCGATCCTGAGCTACATCATGTGCAAGGCGATGAACCGTGCGTTCATCAACGTGATCTTGGGTGGCTTTGGTGGTGAAGCTACGGCTGCCGCCACAGGCGACACTCCGCAGCGCACCGCCAAGAGCGGCAGCTCCGATGACGCCGCATTCATCTTGGGCAATGCCGAGAGCGTGATCATCGTGCCGGGCTACGGTTTGGCGGTGGCGCGGGCTCAGCATGCAGTCAAGGAACTGGCGCACAAGCTGACCGAACGGGGTGTGAGCGTGAAGTACGCGATTCACCCGGTGGCGGGTCGGATGCCGGGTCACATGAACGTGTTGCTGGCTGAGGCTGAAGTGCCTTATGACCAAGTCTTCGAAATGGAAGACATCAACGCTGAGTTTGGTCAGGCCGATGTGGCCATCATCTTGGGTGCCAATGACGTGGTGAACCCTGCGGCCCACATCAAAGGCAGCCCGATCTACGGCATGCCCATCTTGGAGGCTTACAAGGCCAAGACCATCATCGTCAATAAGCGTTCGATGGCGGCTGGCTATGCGGGTTTGGACAACGAACTGTTCTATCTGGATAAAACCATGATGGTGTTCGGTGATGCCAAGAAGGTCGTGGAAGACATGGTCAAAGCGATCGAATGATCTTCTTTTCCTTCCTGTGAGGATTAACGGAAGGGGGTTGGGTTTGCTCGGCCCCCTTCTGTTGTGAGACAGAGTGGTGAGAGATCGTGAACGACTTGATCCGTTGATGCGGTGAAATCCCTACACTCACGGTTTCGTATGAGGCGCAGGTGATGGCAGAACGGTATTCCAAGACAGAAAAGGGACGAATCGAGATCCGCACGCGTGCGCAGACCTTGTCACGCACGGCGCGCAATCTTTTACTCATCATCGATTCATCCCGGTCTCTGCCTGAGTGGCTGGCCATGGTTCAGGGCTCGACAGCCCAAGACGGTGCCGCGTTGATCGAGGCCGGTTTGATCGAATCTGCCACCCGAAAGGTGGTGGGCGATAGGGGGGTGGGTCGGGCTGTGACGGCACCTGCTGCGGTTGAATCGGACGCCGCGCCCTTGTCGTCAGTGTCTGAGCTGCCGATCTCACCCGCATCGACTCCAGCCTCAGCATCGACAGGACTCGGTTATGTGGAGCTGTACGACGGTCTCAATGCCTTGGTCAAGGAAACCTTGGGACTGTTCAAGGGCTACCGCTTCAGCCTAGAAATTGAGCGCGCGCGGGATTTGCAAGAGTTGCAGGTCGTGGCGCAGCGTTTTGTCGATGAAGTTGCCAAAACCCGGGGCGAGAGTGTCGCGCGGGTGGTTCGACGGGCTTTAGGGCTGTGAAGCCTTGTGGCTGCGCACGACCTTGAAGACCGCCGTGCTGCCCAGCAAGTTGGCCCAAAAAGGCGAGACCAGCTTGCCATGATGAAGACCGAAGGATTCGACCACGTCTAAGCCACAGGCGCGGGCAAGGTGGCCGAAATCACGGTAAGTGCCCACCCGGATGTTGGGTGTGTTGAACCATTGATAAGGCAGCACCTTGGTGACAGGCATAGCACCCTTCAGGACCGAAATTCGGTTTGGCCAGTGGGCAAAATTAGGGAAACTGATGATGCCCATCCGTCCGACACGCACCGTTTCCTTGAGCATCTGTTCGGTATTACGGATGTTTTGCAGAGTATCGATTTGCAGTACCACATCAAAACTATCATCATCGAAAAGGGATAAACCCTCTTCGAGATTTCTCTGCATCACTGAAACACCTTTTTGAACGCACTCAAGAACCTTGTCATCGTTGAGCTCGATACCATAGCCGCGACAGCCTCTCTCTTGCTGGAGCATGGCTAAGAAACTGCCACCACCACAGCCAAGATCAAGCACACGACTGCCCTGCGGAACCAGGTCCGCAATCACGGATAAGGTGTGGGTTTGGTTCATCTCATGTTTCTGACGATATGCGGTCAAAATAGGCTTCCAAGATACGATGATACCGAGGGTCTTCGAGTAAGAAGGCATCGTGACCATGCGGCGCATCAATCTCAGCATAGGAAACATCACGCGCGTTATCAACCAGCGCTTTGACGATTTCTCTCGACCGCGATGGCGAGAATCGCCAATCGGTCGTGAAGCTGATGACCAAGAATTTACAATGAGTCCGATCAAGCGCTTTGCTTAAGTTGCCATCACAGCTTGCTGCCGGGTCAAAGTAATCGAGAGCCCGTGTGATCAGCAAATAGGTATTGGCGTCGAAGTACTCACTGAATTTGTCGCCTTGATAGCGGAGATAACTTTCTATTTGAAAGTCAACTGCTTGGGTGCTGTAGCTTATTTCTGCGTTACGCAGGGCACGGCCGAACTTCGCATCCATCACATCATCGCTGAGATAAGTGATGTGCCCAATCATGCGCGCGACCCTCAAGCCTCTGCGCGGAAGGGTATGGTGAGCGTAGAAATGACCGCCGTGAAAATCGGGATCGGTAAGAATAGCTTGGCGAGCTACTTCATTGAAGGCAATATTTTGCGCTGAAAGATTCGGTGCGCTGGCGATGATGATTGAATGGCGTAGCCGCTCGGGATATTGAATCGACCAGCTCAAGGCTTGCATCCCACCCAGACTGCCGCCGATCACGGCAGCGAGTTGTTCAATGCCCAAGACATCCAGTAGGCGGGCTTGAGCATCGACCCAGTCTTCCACGGTGACGACCGGAAAATCCGCGCCGTAGGGCGTGCCAGCGACGGCGGCATCTGGGTTCGGATGCGTCGGTCCTGTGGAGCCAAAACAGGAGCCGAGGTTGTTGATACCGATGACAAAGAAGCGGTTGGTATCCAGCGGCTTGCCCGGACCGACGAGGTTGTCCCACCAGCCTTCACTGCGAGCTTGATCCGCGTAAGTGCCTGCGACATGGTGGCTGGCATTGAGCGCATGACAGACCAACACAGCATTGCGGCGATCTGCGGCCAGCGTACCGTAGGTCTCATAGAAAAGGGTGTAATCCCGCAGCTGGGCACCACTTCTAAGTGGAAGCGCATCGACGAAATGATGTGACTGAGGAGAAACGATGCCGACCGAACCCATGGGTGCCCGTGATGAGATTGCTGCCAAGAATGGAGGTGATCTGAGGCTGGCGAGTATATCGGTACGCCTTCTTGCCGGTGGGATAATGCACAAGTCGGTCGCTTTCGCCCTTCATCTTTCTCCCACCTTTGGTGCGTGTATGCACCGACTTCGCAGGGGCTTGCATGCTCAATGTGTTCCGGCTGTCGAACGGCCGCTTGTTTCAGGAAGAGATCGAAACCCATGCGATTCCGACCCAAATTCAGCCGGTTTGGGTTGATCTTGAAGCGCCGACTCCAGAAGAAAAAGAGTGGATCCGAGCGCGTTTCGGCATTGTGATTCCGGACAACATCGTCGATGACGATTTGGAGGAGTCCGCTCGTTTTTATGAAGAAGACAATGGTGAGTTACATATTCGATCTGACTTTTTGATTGAAGATGGTGAAACGTCACGCAATGTCCGTGTCGCTTTTATTCTTCATTCGGGTATTCTTTTCTCTGTTCATACAGAAGACCTACCTGTTTTTAGACTGTTGCGTTTACGGGCGCGCCGCATACCTGCATTAATCGAGGATGCCAAGGATGTTCTCTTGAAGCTGTACGATGCTGATGCTGAATATTCTGCTGACACACTAGAGGGTATCTATGACTCCCTTGAAAAAGTGAGTCATCGCGTTCTCAAGCAAGGTGTTGACGATCATGCTGCGGGTGAAGCCTTGACAGCGATTGCTCGTGAAGAGGATTTAAATGGGCGTATTCGACGCAATGTCATGGATACGCGCAGAGCCTTAAGTTTTATGATGCGCAGCCGTATGCTCAACGCGGAGCAATTTGAGGAGGCTCGTCAAATTATGCGAGATATTGACTCACTTGACTCACACACGGCTTTTTTGTTCGACAAGATCAATTTCTTGATGGATGCTACGGTCGGCTTCATCAATATTAATCAGAATAAGATCATCAAGATATTTTCGGTGGCATCGGTCGCTTTGTTGCCACCGACATTGATTGCGAGTATCTACGGCATGAATTTCAAAGCGATGCCGGAGTTAGATCAACCTTGGGGGTATCCATTCGCTCTATGTTTGATGGTGGCTTCTGTGGCTGCCCCTTTTATCTATTTTCGGCGCAAGGGTTGGTTAAGATAAATTGGGTGCTCAGAAGATTGAGTCCGATGTGATATCGATAAGACTTGAAATCCAAATCGACGCGCGTATCTTCGTAATTGGATGGGTCGATGCTTGGCGTCGCCACGCATTGCTTGCTTGTTCGGTCTCGTGGGCGCAAGGTGAATCTGTCGGCGGGTCAGCGTCTTTATGTTTGTTGTGCGGAGGCGATTCACCCGACGCTGTTTTAGCGCGGTTGGCACAAGACCTACGACAGGCGGGTCATATCGGTTGGCGTGGCGAGATGTACGCCGTCCGTGAGGAGGTTTGTGGCCGTAAGGTGGCTTTGATGGAACGTGCGGCTGCCAAGTTTCTGGGTTTGTTGACGGTTGGCGCGCATTGCAATGGTTTTGTGCGGGATCAACAAGGCCGGCCCCATCATCTTTGGATTGCTCAGCGGGCCTTGACCAAAGCAAGTGATCCGGGGCGATTGGATAACTTGGTGGGTTGCGGTGTGCCGTGGCCCGAGACGCCCCACAGTGCTTTGCGCCGTGAAGGTTGGGAAGAGGCAGGGTTTTTGCCTGCAACCATGGATCAAGCGGCGTTACAAAACGTATATCGACTGAGCCGACCTGAATCTGGCGGTTGGCATCGGCAAAGTCTGCATGTGTACGACTTGGCTGTGCCGCCGGAGCTTGAGCCTAAGAACTTGGATGGCGAAGTAGCGTCCTACCGCTTGTTATCGATTCAAGCCGTCTTGGCGCATCTAAGGGCCGACCACTTCACCGCAGAGGCGGCGGTGGTGACGCTGGACTTTCTGTCTCGGTACCAGCTTCTTGACGAGCTGGCGCAAAAAGAAGGGCGCTACGCCGAGCTTTGGCGTCAATCAGTAGGTCTGGGAGGGGCCACTGAAACGGTCGGTGTAGGCAAAAACCGGCTGCTTGCGCCGTACCCGTATGGCTGACAGTGCGGCACTCCCGCTGAGTGCAACGATCAGCGCAGGCGCAACGATCAGGGCGAACAAGAAACCCGCAGCAGCAGCAGGGATGGTCAAGGCAATCAAAAAGGCCTTGAGCAGACTGGAGAACCAATCGAAATTGCTTGCTGCTGCCAGTGATTTCGTGTTCATGGATGCGCCTTCAGTCAAGTCGTTTACGGTGACGGTGACGAAAGGTAGCGTGAAAAAGTCACTGTGTGTGAATTTCCTCGTCGATTTTTGTTACCAATGAATTATTTGTTGATTAAATACAACCCTTCATGGCGTCGGTAGAACGAGTGGCGTGATGCCACGTGCTCGAACCAAACGGACAAAAACGCCACGAATGCGCCGCATGTCCTCACCTGAAAACTGTCGGCCAAGCAACCTAGATGTCTTGGCAATGAGCTTGCGATCAAACTCGGGTGGCACGACCTGATTGAACTGGAAGTGCGCCTGGAGGGGCGGGAGTTGTTCGGGAGTGGCATTCAGCAACTCCTCGGTGATGATTTCGGCAGCGTCCTCCAAAAGCATCGATTCACTGCCATGACTGCTGGCTGCCTCGGATGAGTTGCCATAAGCCCCCGTCTCTAACGGTGCGCTTTCTTGGGGTTCATGACGATGCAGGTGCTGCGCCAACCATTCGGCGGACAGGCTGGTGACGGAATCCGCGTCCATCTGAATCGAGGGGCTGACGTTCTTGGTCGGATCGCCTGCGGCCAAGATGTGAACGCGCACCCCAAAAGACTGGGCGAGCTGAACCGCGATATGCAGATCCTCATCGCCTGAGACGAGAACGGCGTCAGCAATCGCGCCATTGCGAGCGAGCTCGATGAGATCGGTCACGATCATGGCATCGACGCCTTTTTGCTCCCCTGAGCAGTTGAGGGCACCCAGTCTCAATTTGACGCCCGGCAGCATGGCCAGCGTGTTTTGCTCCAGAGACAACCGGGGTCCTGGCATGGCGTCGTACCAATAGATGCGCAACAAAGGCAGACCGTCGGCGGCTTGGGTGGTGCGCTTGATCAGCGCTGCGACCATTTCGCCTGGGTTGAGAATCGACAAGTACTTGCGCGGTACTTGGGAGCCAAAGGCGGCTTGCGCGCCTGCGGCGATCAGGTATCCAGCATCGACAAAAACAGCATAACGGTCCATGAACACTCCATAAGTGGTCCCTCACTTGTAAATGGGGATCGGGGGTAGGCCGCGCAGTCCCGTGCTACGACGCTGAGTCGGGGATGGCGGCGATGGATTCGAGTATAAGCGGCGTATTTTTGGCTTTGAAGGGGTTCCCGGCTTGTCATCCAGAGATGAAGCCGTCACACTCCCCAACGGGGGGTTCTCCGGAATCCCATCCATCCATAAGATCTCCAACTAAACCTCTTGAAAGGAGGCACCATGAACCTGACGATCAGTGGCCATCATCTGGAAGTGACCCCGTCTCTGAGGGAGTACGTTCTCACCAAGCTCGACCGTGTGACGCGACACTTTGATCAAGTGGTTGATGTCAACGTCTTGCTGACGGTTGAGAAGCAGAAAGAAAAAGAAAAACGTCAACGTGCTGAGGTGACCTTGCATGCCAAAGGCAAGGACATCTTCGTAGAAAGCTCCCACGAGGATCTTTACGCAGCCATTGATCAGACTATGGACAAACTGGATCGCCAAGTGGTCCGGCATAAGGATCGGGTTCAAGACCATCATCACGAGTCGCACAAGCGTACCGTGGCTGGTGATCTAGCCTGATGCGGCTATAGGCACTGTTTGGCCTGCTTGGCCGAGGTGCTTGTCCGCAGCGCAGCCCCACGGGGCTGCGTACATTTTGAGTGGGTGCCGTGCGGGATTTCTATAATGAGCTTCCCCTACGTTGCCGTAGCGTTCAATCGGTCCTTGACCGGTGTAACCATCGAAATCGATGAACCGTCTTGCTGCCATTCTGCCGGCCTCCAATGTTGTCGTGAACGTGGATGCCACGAGCAAGAAGCGTGCGTTTGAGCAGGCTGGCCTGTTGTTTGAGAACCGGCACGCTGTTGCGCGTGCAACAGTGGCGGACAATTTATTTGCGCGTGAGCGACTCGGTTCGACAGGACTGGGTCATGGCGTGGCCATTCCCCATGGACGGATCAAAGGGTTGAAGAATCCGCTTGCGGCCGTCTTGCGCTTGTCTCATCCGATCCCTTTTGAGGCCCCCGATGACGAGCCGGTCAGCTTGTTGATTTTTCTTTTGGTGCCAGAGGCTGCAACACAGCGTCATCTGGAGATCCTCTCGGCCATCGCTGAGCTGTTGTCGGATCGAGACTTGCGGGAACGGCTTAAAACTGAACCCGATGCTGCCAAGGTGCATGACTTGATCTTGCGCTGGGAACCTTTGAAGTCGGTCGCTTGAAACCTACCGTCATCAGTGCTGAGGCACTTTTTGAGGTCCATCGGACGACTTTGCGTCTGGAATGGATTGCCGGGCACGCTTACCCAGAACGTCGTTTTGATGACGAGGCCATTCGCAACGCTCAGTCTGCTGCGGATTTGGTGGGTTACCTGAACTACATCCATCCATATCGGGTGCAGATCTTTGGGGCTCGCGAAACAGCATACCTCCAGCTGGCCGATGCTGAAACGCAAGAAAAACGCATTTCTCGCATCGTCACCCTAGAGCCGCCAGCGATTGTGGTGGCCGATGGTTGTGTGCCGGCAGACAGGTTGGTCGCGATGTGCGAGCGGGCTGAAATCCCGTTGTTCGTGACCCGTGAATCAGCTGGACATGTCATTGATGTGCTCCGAGGCTACCTCGCGCAGCATTTTGCCGAGCGCATCTCTCGGCACGGCGTGTTCATTGACATTCTTGGTTTGGGCGTTTTGCTCACCGGCGAGTCGGGTTTGGGCAAAAGCGAGCTGGGATTGGAACTGATCTCCCGTGGACATGGGCTGATCGCTGACGATGTGGTGGATTTCTATCGTGTCTCGCAATCGTCCGTAGAGGGGCGTTGTCCCGAGCTCTTGGCCAATTTGCTTGAAGTGCGTGGCATCGGCTTGCTCGACATCAAGGCGATTTTTGGTGAAACGGCGGTGCGTCGCAAGATGCGGCTCAAGCTGATCGTGCATCTGGTCCGTAAGGACACCCTTGAGCGCGATTTCGAGCGTCTACCGTATGAGCCGCTTTACGAGAATGTCTTGGATATTCCGGTACGGAAGGTCGTGATTGCGGTGGATGCGGGTCGCAATCTTGCTGTGTTGGTCGAAGCGGCGGTGCGCAACACCATCTTGCAGCTGCGTGGCATCGACACCTACCGTGATTTCGTCGAACGGCACCGTTTGCTCATGGAGCAAGGGGATCCTGGGCTTTGATCGCAAGGCCGTTCTCGTCCTTGTGCAGAAAATCAAGGCGGTGGCGGCAGGACGGTCGGCGGCAATGGGCGTAAAGCGCGAGCGAGTGTTCCTGTAGCGCATAGCCGCGTTCTTGAGTAATCACACGCTGCCGAGCCTCAATCTCGGCGTCGTAAAACTCCTCAACATGGCCGCAATCCAAGCAAACGAGATGGTCGTGATGCTGGCCCTCGTTGAGTTCAAAGACGGACTTGCCGCTTTCAAAATGGTTGCGTACCAAAATGCCAGCTTGTTCAAACTGGAGCAGGACGCGGTAGATGGTGGCCAAGCCGATCTCAGTGCCTTCGGCCAGCAAGATTTTAAAAATGTCTTCCGCTGCCAAGTGGCGTTGATGAGCGCTTTGGAATACTTCGAGGATCTTGATGCGGGGCAGGGTGGCTTTGAGGCCGGTGCTCTTGATTTCTTCCGCTTTGGTCATGGTCGGGGCGCGTCAAGGGATCCGAAGTGATCTGTGAGGAGGGGGCGATGGGGGCTATGAGCGACACCGCTAGAATGCCCGGATCATATCGGCCCCCGTTTATCGCGTTCTGGCCTTCTTTTATCTGGTGCTCATGATTCCATTGCGGCCATTCAGTAGCTGGTTTTTTCTCTTCATCAGTGTCTCTTGTCTTGCCGCATGCACCACCCCAGCGAGCGGGGAGTCGCCATGGTGGCGGCTCACGCCCTATCGTGCCGATGTGGTGCAAGGCAATGTGGTCACCCAAGAGATGCTTGCTCAGCTGCGCGCTGGGTTGAGTCGTGATCAAGTGCGTATGTTGCTTGGTTCGCCGTTGCTGGCGGATGCCTTTCATGGGGATCGCTGGGATTACGTCTTCAGCCTACGGCACCAAGGTGCAGCGACACAGCAGCGCCATGTGACGGTGTACTTTGACAAGGACCGAGTGAGTCGCTTCGATGCGGATCCTCTGCCGACCGAGCAAGCCTTTGTGGCCGCGATTGATGTCAAAAAACCCGATAAACGTGAGCGATCACTGGCTTTAAGCGCCGCTGAAATCGCGGCTTTGCCGCTGCCCGTCGTGGCTGAGCCAGTCAAGCCGCCGTTGGATGCCGCAAGTGCTCCTGTGCGCAACTACCCACCCCTTGAACCTTTGACAACGACGCGATGAGCGCTATGCACAAAATTGCTGTGGCTGGTTGTACCGGCCGCATGGGTCACATGTTGATCGAGGCCGTGTTGGCCGCTGATGACTGCCAGCTCACTGGTGCCTTGGACCGCGAGGGCAGTCCGGCCTTGGGTGCCGATGCCTCGGCTTTTCTGGGTAAAAGCAGCGGTGTGATCACCCAGTCCGAGTTGCGAGCAGGACTGAGCAACGCGGAATACCTGATTGATTTCACCCGTCCCGAGGGCACGATGGCGCACTTGGCGGTGTGCCGTGAGCTGGGCGTGAAGCTCATCATTGGTACCACAGGCTTTAGCGCTGAGCAAAAGGCGGAGATCGAAGCGGCGTCGAAGGACATCGCCATCGTCATGGCCCCGAACATGAGCGTTGGCGTCAATGTGGTGCTGCGCTTGCTTGACATGGCGGCGCGTGCGCTCAGCCAAGGCTACGACATCGAGATCGTTGAAGCGCATCACCGCCACAAGGTCGATGCGCCCAGCGGCACCGCGCTGAAGATGGGCGAGGTGGTGGCCGAGGCGCTTGGGCGTGATCTGAAGGCCTGCGCTGTTTATGGCCGCGAAGGCGTGACCGGCGAGCGCGACCCAAGCACCATCGGCTTTGCCACCGTGCGCGGCGGCGACGTGGTCGGTGACCACACCGTGATGTTCATGGGCACGGGTGAGCGTATCGAGGTGACGCACAAGTCCAGCAGCCGCGCGACCTACGCGCAGGGCAGCTTGCGCGCGGTGCGCTTCCTTGCCACGCCATCCAGCGGCCTGTACGGCATGGACGACGTGCTCGGCCTGCGCTGAACCTGAACCGCGAAGGCGACAGCTCCATGGGAAGTTTTTGGCAGATTTGGTCCGAGGGTGACGCCATCCACCGGGTGGTCGCTTCAGTGCTGCTCTTGATGTCGATTTCGGCGTGGGTCTTGATTCTTTGGAAGAGCTGGATCTTGGTTCGCGCTCGTCGGGATCTGGCCTTGGCGGTACCGGCTTTTTGGGCCGCCCCCGATTGGGTGGCGGCGCGCTTGCAGATGCAAGCGCTGGACCGCGAGCAAGTCGCGTTGCCGCTGCTCGACGCGGCACTGCAAACACCGCCTGTGGGCACCTTGGAAGCTGCGGGCGACGTGGGTGCGCAGCTCACGCGCCGTCTGCGCGATGCTTTGCATGGGGTCTTGACCCAGCTCCAGTTCGGCCAAGTGTTGTTGGCCTCGATTGGGGCCACCGCGCCGTTCATCGGTCTTTTTGGCACCGTGTGGGGGATTTACCACGCGCTGCTGGGCATTTCGGCCTCGGGCTCGATGGGCATCGACAAGGTGGCCGGCCCTGTCGGTGAAGCGCTGATCATGACCGCTGCGGGCTTGGCGGTGGCGATTCCAGCGGTGCTGGCCTACAACGTCTTTGGCAAATGGGTCGGGGCGTGCGAGGCGGAGCTCGAAGGCTTCGCGCACGATCTGCGTGAAATGGTGTTGCAAGACCATGGCCTTCGGTCGGCTTGAACGCACCCGGGCACCGCAGCCCATGAGCGACATCAACATGACGCCGCTGATCGACGTCATGTTGGTGCTGTTGGTGATCTTCATGATCACCGCGCCTTTGATGACCGCCAGCTTGAAGCTTGATCTGCCCAAAGCCGACGCCCCCGCTGTCACCGAAGCCACCCCAGCTTTCATTGCGCTGGCTTTGGCTGCTGACGGTGCCAGTTACCTTGGTGAAGAAAAAATCCTGCCCACCCAGATGGCGGCCCGGCTGGCCGACAAAGCCCGCCAGATGCCGGATGCCGAAGTGCAACTGCGCGCTGACCGAGCCGTGCCCTATGGCCGCGTGGCCGAGTTGATCGGCCAGTTGCAAAAAGTGGGCTTGAACCGCATAGCGTTTGTGGCAGAGCCGGGCGGCGTGGCTGCCTCGGCTGCGCCTTGAACCCCGATCAGTGATTAGTCGTCCGTCTCCATATGTCGATTTCAGAAAAATACGAACCCACCGCCCTTGAATCGGCGGCCCAATCGGCTTGGCGTGCTGCCGATGCCTACCGCGTCACCGAGGATGCACGCGACGCCCAAGGCAACCCAAAACCGAAGTTCTACGCCTGCTCGATGCTGCCCTACCCCTCGGGCAAGCTGCACATGGGCCATGTGCGCAACTACACCATCAACGACATGCTGACGCGTCAGCTGCGCATGCGCGGCTACAACGTCTTGATGCCGATGGGTTGGGATGCCTTCGGTCTGCCGGCCGAAAACGCTGCGCTGAAAAACGCCGTGCCGCCCGAGCAGTGGACGCGCGAGAACATCGCCTATATGAAGGGCCAGATGCAGGCCATGGGCCTGGCCATCGACTGGTCGCGCGAGGTCGCCACGTGCGATCCCGAGTACTACAAGTGGAACCAGTGGCTGTTCCTGAAGATGCTCGAAGCCGGTATCGCCGAGCGCCGCACCCAGGTGGTGAATTGGGATCCGGTCGATCAGACCGTGCTGGCCAACGAGCAGGTCATCGACGGGCGCGGCTGGAGAAGCGGCGCTTTGGTTGAAAAGCGCGAGATCCCCGGCTATTACTTCAACATCGTCAAGTACGCCGATGAGTTGCTTGCAGCGGTGGCCGATCCGCAAGACCCGAACTATCTCAGCGGCTGGCCGGAGCGCGTGCGCCTGATGCAGGAAAACTGGATCGGCAAGAGCGAGGGCGTGCGCTTCGCCTTCCCGCACCAAATCGCGGGCGCTGACGGCGCGCTGATCCAGGGCGGCAAGCTCTTTGTGTTCACGACGCGTGCCGACACCATCATGGGCGTGACCTTCTGCGCCGTGGCCCCCGAGCATCCGCTGGCTGCGCACGCTGCCGCGAGCCATCCGGCGTTGGCGGCTTTTATCGCTGAATGCGCCCACGGCGGCACCACCGAGGCCGAACTGGCGACGCAGGAAAAGAAGGGCGTGCCGACGGGTCTGTTCGTCACGCATCCATTGACCGGCGCGCAAGTCGAAGTTTGGGTCGGCAACTACGTGCTCATGAGCTACGGCGATGGCGCGGTGATGGGTGTGCCGGCGCATGACGAGCGCGATTTCGCTTTCGCCAAAAAGTACGGCATCGAGATCAAGCAAGTGGTGCAGGCCGGCGACGACGTGTTCTCGCTCGAAGGCTGGGCGGACGGGTACGGCGACAAGCAACGCGCCGTGTGCGTCAACTCCGGCGTCGGATTCGAGTTTCTGGACGGCCTCGGCTACAAGGACGCGGTGAGCAAGGTCGCTGAACTTGTCGGCGCACTTGGCCTCGGCGAAAAGAAAACCACCTGGCGTCTGCGCGACTGGGGCATCAGCCGTCAGCGCTACTGGGGCACGCCGATCCCGATCATCCACTGTGACGCGTGCGGTGCCGTGCCGGTGCCAGCCGCTGATCTGCCGGTGGTGCTGCCGATCGACTGCGTGCCGGACGGCTCGGGCAATCCGCTCAAAAAACGCACGGACTTCCTGAACGTTGCTTGCCCGTGTTGCGGCAAGCCCGCGCAGCGCGAGACCGACACGATGGACACTTTCGTCGATTCGTCGTGGTACTTCATGCGCTATTGCGACGCGCAAAACAGCGACGCGATGGTGGCCGGTGGCACCGATTACTGGATGCCGATGGACCAGTACATCGGTGGCATCGAGCACGCCATCTTGCACTTGCTCTACGCGCGTTTTTGGACCAAGGTGATGCGCGATCTGGGCTTGGTCAAGGTCAATGAGCCCTTCACCAAGCTGCTCACCCAAGGCATGGTGCTGAACCACATTTACTCGCGCCGCACCGACAAAGGCGGCATCGAGTACTTCTGGCCGCATGAGATCGAGAACGTGGTCGATGCCCACGGCAAGATCGTGGGGGCCACGCTCAAGAGCGACGGCTCGGCGGTGGACTACGGCGGCATCGGCACGATGTCCAAGTCGAAGAACAACGGCGTCGATCCGCAGGATCTGATCAATCAGTACGGCGCGGACACGGCGCGCCTCTTTGTGATGTTTGCCAGCCCGCCAGAGCAGACGTTGGAGTGGAACGACGCTGGCGTGGAAGGTGCGCACCGCTTCATCAAGCGGGTCTGGGCTTTCGGGGCCAAGAACGAGGCGCTGCTGCAAGGCGCAAGCGCCTTGGCCGGCGAGCTGCCGGCGGGGTTGTCAAGCCAAGCCAAGGCGTTGCGCCGTGAGGTCCATCTGGTGCTGCGTCAAATCAGCCATGACTTTGAGCGCATGCAATACAACACCGTGGTGTCGGGCGGCATGAAGCTGCTCAACGCGCTCGAAGGCTACAAGCACGACGGCAGCGAGGCATCCGCCGCCGTGTTGCGCGAGGGCTACTCGGTGCTGCTGCGTTGCCTCTACCCGGCCTGCCCGCACATCACGTGGACGCTCTGGGCTGATCTGGGTTACGCCGCCGCTCAAGGTGATCTGCTCGACGCGCCTTGGCCGCAGGTCGATGAAGCAGCCTTGGTGCAAGACGAGATTGAGCTGGTTTTGCAGGTCAACGGCAAGACGCGGGGCTCGATCACGGTGCCGGCGGGTGCGGACAAAGCAGCCATCGAAGCGGTGGCTGCGGCCAGCGCTGAGGTGGCACGGTTTGCTGAGGGCCGGGCACCGAAGAAGATCATCGTTGTGCCGGGTCGCCTTGTGAACGTGGTGGTCTGAACGTGGCCATGAAGCTGGCGCGACGCGGGGCCTTGAACCAACTGCTCGGGCTGGTGGCTGCGGGCGGCGCAGTTTGGCTGAGCGGCTGCGGCTTTGCGCTCAAGCGCCCGCCCGAGTTGCCTTTCAAGCGCATCTACTTGGCCGGTTTTGCGCCGCTTTCGCCCATGGCGGACGAACTGCGTCGCCAGTTGCGCCTCAGTCCGGGCGTCCAGGTGGTCGAGGAAGCGGGTCAGGCCGATGCGATTTTGGAGTCGCTGGTCGATGCCCAAGAGCAAGGGGTGGTGGCCTCGACCACCGCAGGCCAAGTGCTTGAACTGACGCTGCGCGCGCGTTTTCGCTTTCGGGTGCGTGCCATGGCGGGCAAGGAATTGATCCCGGAAACCGAATTGGTCCTGAGCCGCGACATGAGCTACAGCGAAACCTTGGCGCTGGCCAAGGAAGCCGAGAAAAACCTCATTCACCGCACTTTGCAAAGCGATATCGCCCATCAAGTGTTGCGTCGCTTGGCGGTGCTGCCCCATGCAGATTCGCACTGATCAGCTCGCGGCGGCGCTGAAGCGGGCGCCGCAGCAGCGCATGGTGGTGCTGCACGGCGATGAGCCTTTATTGCATCAAGAAGCGGCTGATGCTGTGCGTGCTTGGGCCCGCCAAGCTGGGTTTACGGAGCGCCAAGTACACACCGTGAGCGGCGCGCATTTCGACTGGAGCAGCCTCTTGGGCGCGGCCAGCGAGATGAGCCTGTTTGCCGCACAGCAGCTGATCGAGATTCGCCTGCCTTCCGGTAAACCCGGCAAGGATGGCTCGGAGGCCTTGCAGCGCTACGCCCGGTTTGCCCGCGAGCGCAGCGACGATTTGTTCACCTTGGTGCTGCTACCGCGCTTGGATCGCACCCAGCTGAGCAGCGCTTGGATGACGGCGCTCGACGAAGTGGCGCTTTGTGTGCGCATTGACCCGATTGAGCGCCGAGCCTTGCCGGCTTGGCTCGCGCAGCGCTTGGCGGTGCAAGGCCAGCGGGTCGAAGACGCTGAAGCCGGGCAGCAGGCGCTGGCCTTTTTTGCGGATCGGGTTGAAGGCAATTTGCTGGCGGCGCACCAAGAAATCAGCAAGCTTGGCCTACTGCATCCCCCTGGGGTGCTGAGCTTGGCGCAGATCAGCCAAGCGGTGTTGAATGTGGCGCGCTACGACGTCTTCAAGCTCAGTGAGGCGGTGCTGGGCGGTCAAGTCGGGCGGGCGCTGCGCATGCTCGAAGGCTTGGAGGCCGAAGGCGAAGCGGCGGTGCTGGTCCATTGGGCGCTGGCGGATGATCTGCGCATGCTCTTGCGCGTCCACACTGCCGTTGCGGCCGGCCAACCCTTGGCCATGGTGCTGCGCGAGGCGCGGGTTTGGGGCGTGAAAGAAAAGCAAGTCGAGCGCTTGATGCCGCGCCTGAAAGGGCCGGTCTTGGTCGAATTGATCCAAGCGGCCCGCATCTGCGATGGCTTGGTCAAGGGCATCGTGCATCCCGCTTGGCCGCGTGAGCCTTGGCAGGCGTTGCGTCGGCTGATGCTGATGACGATGGAAGGATTGAGTGTGGCCCCCACCATGGTTTTGAAGACGCTATGACTTCGACTGACGCCTCTGCGGCCCCTGTGGCGCGCCCCGATGGCGCATTCCTGTTCAGCCATGTCGCCCATTTCATCGCCTTGGGCGCGGGCAGTGGCCTGAGTCGCATCGCGCCGGGCACGGTGGGTACGCTTTGGGGTTGGGCCAGTTTTTTGCTGCTGGATCGGTGGCTACATGCACCCGGTTGGGCGTTGGTTTTGGTGCTCAGTACCGGCATCGGTTGGTGGGCCTGCACCCGCACGGCGGAAGACGCGCGCATCGCCGACCCCGGCTTCATCGTCTGGGACGAAATCCTCGCTTTTTGGTTGATCCTGTGGCTGGTGATGCCCGCGCCGTTTTGGGTTCAAGCGCTGGCGTTTGGGCTGTTCCGTTACTTCGATGCCGCCAAACCGGGGCCGGTGGGCTGGGCTGATCAAGCCTTCAAGGGCGGCGGTTGGCGGGGTGGTTTCGGTATTCTTTTCGATGATTTGGTGGCCGCCCTGTGTACCTTGCTGGTGATGGCCGTGGGCGTGCGATGCCTCGGGCCTTGGACATGACGGCCGCTGCCTTGAGGGGTTTATCGGCCGTTTTAGTGCAACGCGGCTGGATGATCGCTTGTGCCGAGAGCTGCACCGGCGGGCTGATCGCGGCCTGCTGCACTGATCAGCCCGGATCAAGCGCTTGGTTTGACCGGGGATTTGTGACCTACAGCAATCAAGCCAAGGTCGAGATGCTGGGCGTGCCGCTGGCACTGATCGAGCAGCATGGGGCCGTGAGTGCTGCGGTGGCCGAGGCGATGGTGCGCGGTGCCTTGCAGCATTCGCACGCCGAATGGGCTGTGGCGGTGACCGGCATTGCTGGGCCTGGGGGCGGAACGCCCGACAAGCCGGTTGGCACGGTGTGGTTGGCTTTTGTCCAGCGCGATCAAGCCGCCAAGGTGGTTTGCCTCCATGCCTCGGGCAGTCGATCTGAGATCCGGGCGCAAGCGGTGCGCTTTGCGCTTGATCATCTTGGGTATCTCGTGGGTTCAGCCACGGCCTGATTCGGCCTATAGTGACCGACATCATTCACAAGGAGAACCTATGGAACGACGTCATCTTATGCAAGGTTTGGGCGGCCTGACTTTGGCTGCCTTGTCGGCTTCCGTGTTGGCGGCTGAAGAGCATGCTCACCATCATCACGCAGCAGCCAGCGCTGGTGGCAAGCCGACCCGCTCCCTGATTGCAGCGGCCAGCGATTGCACCGTCAAGGGTGAAGCCTGCTTGGCGCATTGCTTGCAACTGTTGGGCGATGGCGACAAAGAGATGGCCGCCTGTGCGCAGTCGGTCAATCAAATGCTGCCGGTTTGTACGGCGCTGCAAAAGCTCGCCAGCCAAGACTCGAAGTACCTCAAGGCCTATGCCGCCTTGGCCGCTCAGGTTTGTGAAGACTGCGAAAAAGAGTGCCGCAAGCACGAGAAGAAGCACGACGAATGCAAGGCTTGCGCCGAGTCCTGCGCGGCTTGCCTCAAGGAATGCAAGGCCTACGCGGCCTGAAGGTTGAGGTCACGACCGCTTTTCTGCGGAGGCGGACTTCTTGGCGCGGCAAGCATCCGAGCAGTACCGTACTGCGTCCCAGTTTTTGGCCCAAGCTTTGCGCCAAGTCATGGTGCGGCCGCACACGGTGCAAAGTTTGCTAGGCAGGGACTGTTTGTTGCCTTTGAAGTCGGTTTTCATAGGGGAATTTGTCACCCATCAGGCCGTGAAGTGATCGAAGGATGTCCACGGGGTGCTGAGCGGCATCCCTTGGGCGTCCAAAACCCGGATCAAAGCTTCATCGGTGCTAGTCGTCGTGGTCGCGGCTTCCATTCGGCCGATGCAGCTCACCGGCGTGTCGCTTTGTGCGGCCGCCGCCAAGACTTGAGCGCGCTTGGCGGGTTCGGCGGTGAAGAGCAATTCATAGTCATCGCCGCCGCTCATCAGACAAAGGTGCTGCCGGGTGCGGCTTTGGTGGCGCAGTGCGCTACTTCGGGGCAATGCGTCGATGTGTAGCGTGGCGCGGATGGGTGCATGGCTGGCGCTGCGCGCCAAGATGTGCCTCAAATCGCCCACCAAGCCATCTGAAAGATCCATGGCGCTGCTGGCCACGCCGCGCAAAGCTAGACCCAAGGCCACCCGTGGGGTCGGGCATTCAAGCGCTTTGCGGGCATGGATGAAATCGGCTTTGGACAAGGCCACGGTGCCGCGCAAGGCTTCCAAGCCCAGCCGGGCATCGCCCAGTTGACCACTGACCCAAATCTCGTCACCAGCGCGGGCCCCGCTGCGCAGCAAGGCTTGGCCGCGTGGCACTTCGCCGAAGACTGTGATGCAGATGTTGAGCGGCCCGGCGGTGGTATCGCCGCCGACCAATTCGATGCCGTGCTCATCGGCCAAGCGGTGCAGGCCTTGGGCAAAGCCTGCCAAGAACGTCGCATCCATGCGTGGCAAGGCCAAAGCGAGGGTGTAGGCCATCGGTTGGGCACCGCATGCCGCCAGATCGGACAAATTCACCGCCAAAGCCTTGTGCCCGAGGTGCTCTGGGGCCACGGTGGACAGAAAGTGCCGGCCCTCGACCAGCATGTCGCTCGACACCGCCAGATGCATACCGGCTTGAGGGGCGAGCAGGGCGCAATCGTCGCCGACGCCCAAAGGTTGGCGGCGTGTGGGGCGGGTGAAATAGCGCGCAATCAGATCAAATTCGCCGGAAGACATGGCATGAAAGAGACGGGTGAGAGGGCGGGTCGATGGGGTGATGGCTTCCGAATTAGACTCGGGGGAGTCGATGTCACGTCAAAGAAATCCGGAAACCATCATGTCGAATATTGAAGATAAGAAGAGCCAATTCCGCCGCAGCGCGCTGGAGTATCACGAGTTTCCCACGCCGGGCAAGGTGGCCATCGCGGCCACCAAGCAGATGATCAATCAGCGCGACTTGGCCTTGGCCTATTCGCCGGGGGTGGCTGCGGCGTGCGAAGAGATCGTGATTGATCCGGACAACGCGTTCCGCTACACCTCGCGCGGCAACTTGGTGGCGGTGATCACCAACGGCACGGCGGTGCTGGGGCTGGGGGACATTGGTCCCTTGGCGGCCAAGCCGGTGATGGAGGGCAAGGCGGTTTTGTTCAAGAAATTTGCCGGCATCGACGTTTTCGACTTGGAAATCAACGAGCGCAACCTCGACCGTTTGGTGGACATGATTGCCGCGCTGGAGCCGACCTTTGGCGGTGTGAATCTGGAAGACATCAAGGCCCCGGATTGCTTCTACGTCGAGCGTCGTTTGCGCGAGCGCATGAACATCCCGGTGTTCCACGACGATCAGCATGGCACGGCGATTGTGGTGGGTGCCGCCCTGCTCAACGGCCTCAAGGTGCTGGGCAAGGATATTCGGCAGGTGAAGCTGGTGTCTTCCGGGGCGGGTGCCGCCGCATTGGCGTGCCTGAATTTGCTGGTCAAGTTGGGCATGCCGCGCGAAAACATCTGGGTCACCGATCTGGCGGGGGTGGTTTACACGGGGCGCCAGGAGTTGATGGACCCCGACAAGGCTGAGTTTGCGCAGGACACCGCGCTGCGCACCTTGACCGAAGCGATTGACGGTGCGGACGTTTTCTTGGGTTTGTCCGCAGGTGGGGTTTTCAAGCAGGACATGGCCCGCAAGATGGCCGCCAACCCGATCATCTTCGCGCTGGCCAATCCGACTCCGGAAATCATGCCCGAGGAAGTCAAAGCGGTGCGTGATGACGCCATCATCGCCACTGGGCGGACGGATTACCCGAATCAAGTCAACAACGTTTTGTGCTTTCCCTACATCTTCCGGGGTGCTCTGGACTGCGGTGCGACCACCATCACCGATGAGATGGAAATCGCGGCGGTGCGCGCCTTGGCTGAGCTGGCGCAGGCGGAACAAAGCGAAGTGGTCGCGGCGGCCTATGCCGGGGTCAATTTGAGCTTCGGCCCGGAATACTTGATTCCCAAACCCTTTGATCCTCGCTTGATGATCAAGATCGCTCCGGCCGTAGCGCGGGCGGCGGCCGAGTCCGGTGTGGCGCGGCGGCCCATCAAGGATTTCGAAGCCTATGGCGAAAAGCTGCAAAGCTTTGTCTACGCCTCCGGCACCGTGATGAAGCCGATTTTCCAGCTGGCCAAGCGGGCGCAGGCCAAGCGTGTGGCGTATGCGGAAGGTGAGGATGAACGTGTCTTGCGCGCCGTTCAGGTCGTGGTGGATGAAGGGCTGGCTCGGCCCACCCTGATCGGTCGGCCGCAGATCATCGCGCAGCGGGTTGAGAAGTTTGGCCTGCGGCTTGAACAGGGCCGTGACTATGACGTGGTCAACACCGATTTCGACCCGCGCTATCGCGACTATTGGCAGACCTACCACCGCATGACCGAGCGCAAGGGCGTGACGCAGCAGCTGGCCAAGATCGAAATGCGTCGGCGGCTCACGCTGATCGGTTCGATGCTGCTGCACAAGGGCGATGTGGATGGCATGGTCTGCGGTACGTGGGGCAGCACAGCCAATCATCTGACCTACATTGATCAAGTCATTGGCCGCCGCCCGGGTGTGAACACCTATGCCTGCATGAACGGGTTGGTGTTGCCCGGTCGGCAGGTGTTCGTGGTCGATACCCACGTTAACTACGATCCGACGGCGGAGCAGCTCGCTGAGATCACGATCTTGGCGGCCGAAGAGCTGATGCGTTTTGGCATTCAACCCAAGGCGGCCTTGCTGTCCCACTCCAACTTTGGCTCCAGCCCTCATCCCTCCGCCTTAAAGATGGCCGAAGCGCTGAGGTTGATCAAGGCCAAGGCACCTTGGCTCGAAGTGGATGGGGAAATGCACGGTGACACGGCGCTTGATCCCGCCTATCGCTCTGAGTTGATGCCTCACACTACCCTATCGGGCGAGGCGAACTTGCTGGTCATGCCGAACATTGATGCCGCCAACATCAGCTACAACCTGCTCAAAACAGCGGCTGGCGGTGGGATTGCCATCGGTCCCGTGTTGCTCGGTGCTGCTAAGCCCGTGCATGTCCTGACACCCTCTGCCACGGTTCGGCGGATCGTCAATATGACGGCTATGACGGTGGCGGATGCCAATGCAGCGCGTTGATTGCTAAGTGGGGCGTCACTTTGCTGTATTCTTAGCAGTTTGACGCCTATATTTTTGGCACAATCTTGAGCTTTGTGCGCCATTTCTGTACCATGGGAGACTCATGGATCAGAATAAACCCTTGTTGGTGGCTATGGCGCGCTTGTCGCTTCGACTTTTTGTTTGTGTAGCGGCGCTTTTGGGCTTGCTTTGGGGAAGTGTCTCGCTGGCAAAAAGCGACGCTTCTTTGGCGTCGCTGACGCTGTCAAGCATGTCCGGCCATGCGCAGGGAGTCTACAAACTCATCCTTGCCGGGGGTCCGTTCCCCTACGAAAAAGACGGTGTCATTTTTGCGAATCGGGAAAGAATTTTGCCCCGTCAGGCCCGTGGTTATTACCGTGAGTACACGGTGCCCGTGCCAGGGGTTCAGGGTCGGGGAGCACAGCGCATTGTTTGCGGTGGTGCTCAGCCGAAAGCCCCTGATATCTGTTATTTCACGCAGGATCACTACGCTAGTTTTTCTCGGATCTTGCCGTGAAGCCCATGAATACTGAGGATTATCAAGGGACCGTCATGCTGCTGCAGTCTGTGCGTCCAAACATTGTTCAGTCGATCCGCGCTTTTCGGGTGGACGATCTGATGAAGTCTGCGGAGGAAATGGGCCACCATTTTCTTTATGCCAACCTTTCTAAGACCCAATCGAAGCAAGAAGTGCTTGATGGGATCGCTGAGGCTTTTCTCTTCCCTGCCCATTTCGGCAAGAACTACGATGCCTTGCACGACTGCATGACTGATTTGGTTCACAAATCAGGGGCGCAGTCTGGGTTTATCGTCGTGCTTGAGCAGTTGCCTGATGGACCTCGTTTTGATCGTGAGGCCCGTGAGCAGTTGCTGGATGTTTTTCGTGATGCTGCTGATTTTTGGGCGGATCGGAAAGTGCCCTTCAGATGTTTCTATTCTTTTCGGTAGCCCGCTCTCAGGAAAATGGGCAATGGGAGCGGGCTGAAGTGGCTCAAAGCAGTGTGCCGGCCAAGCAAGGCAAGCATGTGGCACCAGCGTTTGCGCCGCATATGCCTTTGATGAGCAGTGCATTCGATACCTCGTCTTTGCTGATCGTCGCGTAGTTTTGTTGTTTTTCGATCCGATGCGAGGCCTGCCATTCGGTGGGCTTTCGTCTTTGTGGGTTACGACAAAGCACCTAGGGTGAAGTCAGGCGTCAGCGCATGTTGCAGTCGGTAACTTCGGTCAATATGGGATTATTTCCCATATTTTGTGATAGGCTGCCCCGATTCTGATGGAGTTTGGATGCGATGTTGTATGTGCTGATTACCGCGCTTGTTCTCGGTGTCTGGAAGATCAGTTCTATCGGCTTGTTCAAAGCCGGGGACGATCTGGGGTATTGGCTCGGAGTAGCGGGCGGCGTGATGATGCTGTTCATTTTTCTCTATCCCCTGAGAAAGCATGTCCGTTTTTTGCATCAACTCGGTCAGATGAAGGGCTGGTTGGTGGTTCACATGGCCTTGGGCTTGGGTGGGCCGCTGCTTATTCTTGCGCATTCGACCTTTCATATCGGTTCGCTCAATGCCGCCGTGGCGCTCTACAGCATGTTGATCGTTGCCGGTAGCGGCATCATTGGCCGCTTTGTCTATGTCCGGATCACCCGTGGTCTGCAAGGCGAAAAAAATCAACTGCGTGATTGGCGTGACCGAGCAGGTTGGGACAAAGGTGATATGCGCTCTTTGTTCAAGCTCGTCCCGATTTTGGAAACCCGTCTTGTTGAGTTCGAATCGTTTGCTTTAAAAGAAGATCCGGGTTGGCACGGTGTGATTTCCCGGCTTTTTATCTTGCCTTGGGCCGAGTGGCGTATTTATCGCACTTGTCTGGTGGATCTGCATGAGCCCATGCGCGCTCTTGCAGAGAAGAACCATTGGAATGCCTACGACCGTTTGCGGCGTAATCGCAACGCCCGGCTGTTGGTTCGTAAAGACATGGACGCTGTCCTGCGGCTGGCGCAAGTCTCAGCTTATGAGCGTTTGTTTGCACTTTGGCACGTGGCGCACATCCCTTTCGTTTATCTTCTGATCATCAGTGCCATCGTCCATGTGATTGCTGTGCATGCTTATTGAGTGAGGTTGCGTTGAAATTGAGTGCGTGGTGGTTGCGGATCCTGCAAAGCTGGGGCCGATGGTGGCTGGTGCTGCTGTTGGCTTCAGTGGTTTTGCCGTCTGCTGCGCAGGGGCTCAAGTCCGTTTTGGCCCCAGGTAAGCTGGTCAACGCGCACGTCAAATGGGAGGGCGAGTGTGCTCGCTGCCACGTGGCGTTTGAACGCAATGCGCAAGACAGCCGTTGTGCCGATTGCCACAAGGACATCGCGCAAGACTTGGTCGGTAAGACGGGCTATCACGGTCGCATGAAGCCACAGATGTGTCGTTCTTGTCACACCGATCACAAGGGTCGAGGTGCCCAGATCGTCAATCTCGACAAGAAAAGCTTTGACCACACCAAGACCGACTTTCAGTTGTTTGGCAAGCACGTCAAGGTGACTTGCGATAAGTGCCATGAGCCGTCCAAGAAATGGGCTCAGGCGGCGACAACGTGTCTCGGATGTCACCGCAAGGACGATGTTCACAAGGGCTCTTTGGGCCTTAAATGCGCGGATTGTCACAACGAGAAAAGTTGGAAAGACACCGATTTCGATCATGCTGAAACCAAATTTCCGCTGCTGGGAAAGCATGTAGACGTGAAGTGCGCGACCTGCCACAAGGATGCGCGCTACAAGGAGACACCACGCGCGTGCGTTGGATGTCACCGCAAGGATGACGATCAAAAGGGTCACAAGGGCCATTTTGGAGACAAGTGCGAGTCGTGCCACGGTGCCAAGTCTTGGAAGACGATAGCGTTCAATCACGACACCGATACCAAGTACTCGCTTAAAGGGAAGCATCGCACCACGGGTTGTAATGACTGTCACACCGGCCCGATTTACAAAGTTAAATTGGCCTCAGATTGCTGGTCGTGTCACAAGAAAGATGACAAGCACAAAACGATGCTGGGTCGTGACTGCAACACGTGTCATACGGAAAGCAGTTGGAAACAGATGGCCAGCAAGATGGCTGATCGTGATCAACGCTTTGATCACAGCAAATCAAGTTTCCCGCTTGAAGGCCAGCATGCTCAAGCTGAGTGCAGTGATTGCCATAAAACCGCCGTTTATAAAGACGTGCCCAAAGATTGCTGGGGCTGTCACAAGCAAGACGACGATAAAACGCACAAGGGCACGCTGGGTAAGGCGTGTGTGACTTGTCATACCGAGCGGGTCTGGAAAAACACCTTGGGCCGCTTTGATCACGACAAGCTCAAATTTCCTTTACGCAACGCGCACGCCAATCCAAAAATTGGCTGCAAGGCCTGCCATGCCAACGCCAGTAGCTTGCGCAATACACCCATTGATTGCTACAGCTGCCACAAGAAAGATGACAAGCACGAGGGCACACTCACCACCCGTTGCGAGGGTTGCCACTCCGATAAGTCATGGAAGGTGTCAGTGTTTGATCACACTCGGACCCGGTTTGCTTTGGTGGGTAAGCATGTGAGCGTGGCTTGCAAGGACTGCCACACCACGCTGCGCCACCGGGATACACCGCAGGAGTGTGTTGCGTGCCACAAGAAAGATGACCGCCACAAGCTGAAATTTGGTGTGCGTTGTGAGGCTTGCCATAACGCTCGTGTTTGGAGCATTTGGGACTTTGACCATGATCGGCGCACCTCCTACAAGCTGGAGGGGGGTCATCGCAAGCCCGCCTGTGATGCTTGCCATCGCAAACCGGCCCCAGCCAACAAGGCCACCGATCCGGTGGGAACTGTCTGTATCAGTTGCCACCGCAACGATGATCGCCACGATGGCCAATTTGGTGCCCGTTGCGATCAGTGTCATGGTGTGGAGAACTGGACAAAAGTGATTCAACCTGGAACACGCAAGGGTGCTTCACAAGGTTTTCATCAGATTGATCACACAGCATTGCAACGTCTTGCCGATTCCCGTGCCACAAGCCGGTCTTACGCATTCGAAACTGGAGGAATGAAATGAACAGAAATGGCCCATCCCGAACCGTGAGTCAGCGGTTGCTGGGACAGTCTCCATGGCTGTCTTTTCTTTTCATGTTTCTTTTGATGCTGGGGTGGTCGGGTGCTCACGCACAAATCCGTAAGGCCGAAGACCACGGTAAGACCGGCTATTCGCTGTCCGGGGTGCATGCCACCGCGAAGTGCGAGTCCTGTCACATCAATGGGGTGTTCAAGGGAACGCCACGGGATTGCGCTTCTTGCCACACTTCGGGGGCCCCTTATGCGCGCTCCAATGTGGTTAAACCGCCCAACCACTTGCCAACCCAGAACGCCTGCGACACCTGTCACATCCCCCGCGCCTTCAGTGCGGCCCGTTTTAGCCATTCGGGCGTACAGGCCGGTACATGCGCCACATGTCACAACGGCATCCACACCAACGGCAAGCCGCAAGGCCACTTGTCAACGCAAGCCTCATGTGACACGTGTCACAAGCCCACAGGTTGGCGTCCAGCCTCGGGTTTCGATCACTCGAATGTGGTTCCGGGCAGCTGCGCGACATGTCATAACGGTGTTACAGCAACCGCTAAGCATGCGCAGCATATTCCGGTCGCGGTCGCCTCGACGTGCGATAGCTGCCACCGCAGTACTTCGGCGTGGAAGCCCACGGCGTGGAATCACAGCCAGTTGGTGGTGTCGGGGCAATGCGCGACCTGTCACTCGGGGGCGTATCCGCCAGCGGATGGTCGGCCTAGCAACCATATTCCGTACATGTCCTTGACGGGCGTCACGGTAGGCAACTGCGACACCTGCCACAAGGGCGGCTATGGCTCTTGGGCTTCGGGGTTGTTCCACAGCTCGGTGTCGGTGAGCAGCCAATGTGCGACTTGCCACACCGGCAGCTACCTTGCTGCGGTGGGTAAGCCAAGCACGGCCACACACGCCAGCGTGACGGGCAACTG
>NZ_JBYSVC010000010.1:0-52478 GCF_057922285.1 Leptothrix toolikensis (SeqCode) | reverse complement strand
CCATCGTCGATGGCGTGATCCCGGGCAACGAAGGTCGCGGCTACGTGCTACGCCGCATCGCCCGCCGCGCCATCCGCCACGGCTACAAGCTCGGTGCCCGCACGCCGTTCTTCCACAAAATCGTGGCGGAACTGGTGGTGCAAATGGGCGAGGCCTATCCCGAGTTGCGCGCCGCTCAAACCCGCGTTACCGAGGTGCTCAAGCAAGAAGAAGAACGCTTCTTCCAGACCATCGCCAACGGGATGGAGATCTTGGACAGCGCCCTAGGCAACAACACAGCGGTCATCGACGGCGAAACCGCCTTCAAGCTGCACGACACCTACGGCTTTCCGGTCGATCTGACGGCGGATGTTTGCCGTGAGCGTGGTGTGACGGTCGATCAGGCGGGGTTTGAAGCGGCCATGAACCGCCAGCGCGAACAAGCGCGGGCGGCGGGCAAGTTCAAGATGGCCGCCGGCTTGGCCTACAGCGGTGTGGCGACGGCCTTCCACGGCTACGAGCATCTGGTGTGTGAAACCGCCAAGGTGGTGGCGGTCTATGTGGACGGGACGCCGGTTGACGCCGCGCAAGCGGGTGATGACGCCGTGATCGTGCTGGATCACAGCCCCTTCTACGCCGAAAGTGGCGGCCAAGCGGGGGATGCGGGCGAGTTGCGCAACGCCACCAGCCGCGTGGTGGTGGCCGACACGTTCAAGATCCAAGCCGATGTGTTTGGGCATCACGGCCGCGTGGTCGAAGGCGGCGTAAAGGTCGGCGACAGCTTGGTCGCCCGTGTCAACGCCGAGCAGCGTGCCAAGACGGTGCGCAACCACAGCGCCACCCACTTGATGCACAAGGCGCTGCGCGAAGTGTTGGGCGCGCATGTGCAGCAAAAGGGTTCGCTGGTAACGTTTGAGCGCACCCGTTTCGACTTTGCCCACAACGCACCCGTCACTGACGAGCAAATCCGCAAGGTTGAAGCCTTGGTCAACGCTGAAATTTTGGCCAACGCGGCCGCCAGCGCGCAGGTCATGGCGCTGGACGACGCGCAAAAGTCGGGCGCGATGATGCTGTTTGGTGAGAAGTACGGCGAAAGCGTGCGCGTGCTCTCGATCGGCTCCAGCAAGGAACTTTGCGGTGGCACCCACGTCAAGGCCACGGGCGACATCGGCCTGTTCAAGATCGTGGCGGAAAGCGGTGTCGCCGCTGGCATTCGCCGCATCGAAGCCCTGACCGGCGACAACGCGCTCGGCTACTGCCAAGCGCTTGAAGACACGGTCAACGGCTTGGCCTCGACGCTCAAGGCCGCCCCGGCTGACGTGCCAGCGCGTATCCACAGCTTGCAAGACAGCTTGCGCGCGCTTGAAAAAGAAGTGGCGGCGCTCAAGGGCAAGCTGGCTTCGGCCCAAGGCGACGAGCTGCTGGCCAAGGCGGTGGACGTGAACGGCATCAAGGTGCTGGCTGCGCAGCTTGACGGTGCTGACGCCACGGGGTTGCGCACCACCATGGATCAGCTCAAGAACAAGCTGAAAACCGCCGTGATCGTGCTGGCCGCCGTGGACGGGGCCAAGGTGCAGATCGCGGCCGGCGTCACCGCTGACGTGACGTCCAAGGTCAAGGCCGGTGAGCTGGTCAACTTTGTCGCCGGTCAAGTCGGCGGCAAGGGCGGCGGCAAGCCCGACATGGCCATGGCCGGTGGCACCGAGCCGGCGCACGTACCCGCCGCCTTGGCGAGCGTGCAGGCCTGGGTGACGCAGCGGGTCTGAGCACCGAGGGAGGGCAGGGCGATGGTCATGCGTTTCCTTGCTCTCGGCGTGATTGCTTTTTATCAGCGCCACATCTCGCCCCACAAGGGCTTTGTCTGCGCCTACCGGGCGCATACGGGCTGTGGCAGTTGCTCCCGCTTGGGCCAGCGCGCCATCCGGCGCTATGGCGTCATCAAGGGCACAAAGCTGCTCTTCGGCCGCTTTGAAAAATGTGCCCAAGCGCATCGCCGTTACGGCACCCCGGCCTCCTCCTCGTCCTTAGCCCACCGGCCCGGTGGGTTGCTGACCCAGCAACGTGGTTTCATCGATTGCGCCTGCGACATCCCCTGTGCGGGTTTGGAATGCGGCACGTTCTTTGATGTGGCCAACGTCTGCGGCTCGTGTCCTTGCGACTTGTTCGACTGGGGCCGCCGTTGGCGACGTGACCAAGACGAGATGCGCTACGTTCACATCCCCCCTTCACGCCAGCAAGCCCATGCCCAAACCCAGTGATTTCTTTGTCGGTGTGCTCGACTTCTTTGCCATCTTGTTGCCGGGGGCAATTGCGACGGCGATGTTGGGGCCTCGGGTGGGGCCGTGGGTGTTGGGGCCGCTGATTGACAAGCCGAGCTCAGAAGCGGTGGGTTGGGCGATGTTTTTGACGGCGGCTTATTTCTTGGGCCATCTGATCTTTCTGGTCGGCTCGTGGATTGACCGCTTCTACAACGCCTTGCGCGAGCGCTTCAACCCTTACGGCAACGAGAGCGCCTATCAGTGCGCCACGCGCATTCGCAACAGCTTGGTCGATCCTTCGGAGCAAAAAGCGCTCAACACCTACCAGTGGGCTCGCTCGGTGCTGCTGGCCAAATGCCCAGCGGCGGCTGAGGACGTGCATCGGCTGGAGGCCGATTCGAAGTTCTTTCGCAGTCTGTTGGTGGTGTGTGCGCTGGCAGCGGTGTTGTTTATCGCTGAGGGGCGTTTTCTGCCCGCTGGTGTGGCCTTGGTGCTGGCGCTGCCGTGTTTTGCGCGTTACTACGAACGCCGCCTGAAAAGCACCACCCAAGCCTATATCCACGTGGTGACGCTGCACCGCTTGGAGGGCTTGGGATCAGCGCAGTGAGCGTGCCAGCCTGAAACCGTTGCCGTTTTCGTTCAAGGTCGGCCCCCAGTTGCGGCTGGCTGAGCGGAGGTGTTGGGCATCGGTGTTCCATTTGCCGCCACGCACGACGTGGCGTGTATCGACGCTGCAATGGGTTTGCCAAGCGCTGCCGTCGCTGGGCGCGCCGTTGTAATCCACGTGCCAGCAGTCCTGCACCCACTCCGAGACATTGCCGTGCATGTCATGTAGCCCGAAGGCATTGAAGCCCAAACTACCCACGGCGATGGTTTTGCGCCGGGCGGTGCAGCGCGGTGGGGCGCATTCGGTTTCGGTGCCATCAAAGTTGGCTTGCTGCGGCGTGATCGTCGCCCCGGTGTGAAACGGTGTGGTGGTGCTGGCCCGTGCGGCGTATTCCCATTCGGCTTCGCTGGGCAGGCGGTAGGTTCGGCTGGTCTTGTGATTGAGCCAAACGATAAAGGCCTGGGCCTCCGGCCATGACACGTCAATCACCGGCTGCTTGCCCCGCCCCCAGCCGTTGTCTTCGGTTTGTGGCGTGCAGCCACTGTCTTGCACGCAAGCATCCCATTGCTCAAAGGTGACTTCGGTGCGACTGAGGGCAAAGGGGCGCAACTGCACCTCGTGTTGAGGCGCTTCCCTTTTCTTGTGACCCAGCTCGGCTGGGTTCGAGCCCATCACAAAGCGCCCGCCCGGAATCAGCACCATCGCTGCTTCGATCTGCTCAAGGGGCGAGATACCTTCCATGGCTTGAAGGCCTTGGGCGGCGGCCGGCAAGCACCCAGCAAGCACGGGAGCCGTCAGGAAAACCAGCAGAATTTTTTGCGTCAAGCTCATTGGCCGAGCTTATGTTGGTAACACACCGTAAACAAAATCACTCGGATTTCAAGCGTGACAGGGCGCGTGACATATGTCTCGAACCCGCTGCTGTTTGTCTCAAGTCAAGGGCGGGTGGGGCGACGAGGTTGAGGATCAAACGCATCAGGAGTGCGCATCATGAATGTGATCAACCGATTTTTAGGCCTCATGGTGTGGGTGGTGCTGGTGGTGATGGCCTCGTGTGCTTCGCCACAAACACTGTCGGATGCTTTGTCGCCCAGTGGCGTGCCTTTGAATTTGATCCCGATGTACGGCCACCCGGACTTGCAGAAATCCGAGCGCTTAAAGCAAATTGATGCGCGCTTTATCACCACGGTGCTCGCCGAAGAAGGTTCTCGGGAACAGGCCATCAAGAGCTTGGTGGTCAAAGGGTGGCGGTACTTGCAGGCCGATGATGTTGATATGGCCATGCGGCGCTTCAATCAGGCGTGGTTGCTGGACGCGAACCATTACATGCCGTATTGGGGGTTTGGCGCAGTCCTGTCGGCTCGGCATGAGCTTGATGCGTCCATGTGGCATTACCAGAAGGCGCTGGCGCTGCTCATGCAGCTCGGGGATGTGGGCCAGAAACATCGACTTCTGACCGACACCGCTCGCACGTATGCCCTGCAAGGCTTGGCGCTCAAGGAGCTAGACCCACAGCGCGCGAAGGACCATTTCGATCAAGCCCATGCCATGCTGGCCGAGGCCGCCCAACGGGTACCGACCTACGGCAATACCTATCGCACTTGGGCGATTGCCCTGTACATGGAAGACGACTATGCCCAAGCTTGGCAGATGGTGAAGACCCTGCGTCGCTTGGGCGAAGCAGATCCCCCCCAGGATTTCCTCGACGCCTTGTCTCGGAAAATGCCTGAGCCGTGATCCGGCCGCCCGATCATCGAATCCCTCGGTACGATCACGCCCCATGGCACACAACCCATGGAACAACAAGCGGTGATTGAAGCGGTGGCGGAGGGCTGGCGGGGGCGCTTTGAGGCCATGGCCAGCCCGTGTGAGGTCTTGCTTGACGGCGGTGATGAGGTCTTGGCGGCGGCCTTGACGCAGCTGGCGCAGGCTGAGGCG
Source organism: Leptothrix toolikensis (SeqCode) (assembly GCF_057922285.1). Classification (NCBI taxonomy): domain Bacteria; kingdom Pseudomonadati; phylum Pseudomonadota; class Betaproteobacteria; order Burkholderiales; family Sphaerotilaceae; genus Leptothrix; species Leptothrix toolikensis (SeqCode). Next base: position 47,696 of record NZ_JBYSVC010000010.1, on the reverse strand, counting down.
CTGCGTATTGAGCGGGCCTTCAGCCGCTATCGCAGCGACAGCGTGGTGGCCCGCATCCATGCGGCGCGGGGTCGGGCCATCGAGGTGGATACCGAGACAGCGGCTTTGCTCGACTTTGCCGCCCAGTGCCACCAGATCAGCGGCGGGCTGTTTGACATCAGCTCAGGGGTGCTGCGCGGTGCTTGGCGTTTTGATGGCTCGGATCAGGTGCCCAGCGCTGCGGCCGTGGCTGCCCTGCGCGAGCGGGTCGGCTGGACCAAGCTCGCTTGGCAGCGGCCGATCTTGACCTTGCCCGATGGCATGGAACTCGACTTTGGGGGGCTTGGCAAGGAATACGCTGTAGACCGTGTGATCGGCTTGATGCGTGGCCGCACCGCGCTGCCGGTGCTGATCAATTTTGGCGGTGATTTGGCGGTGACCGGCCCGCGTGCGCAGGGCCAGCCTTGGCGGATCGGCGTGGAGCGCCCCGATGACGCCGAGGCACCCGCTGGCATCCTCTGCGTTTACGCGGGGGCCATCACCACCAGTGGCGATGCCCGGCGCTTTTTGCTCAAAGACGGTGTGCGCTACGGTCACATCCTTGATCCCCGCACCGGCTGGCCCGTGGCCGGCGCACCGCGCTCGGTCACCGTGGCCGCCCCAACGTGTACCGAAGCCGGCCTACTCAGTACCTTGGCCCTGCTGCAAGGCCCCCAAGCTGAAGCCTTTCTGCGCACCGAAGGGGTGCCGCATTGGGTGCTTTGGTAAGTTCAAACCATCGCCATCAATCAACCAATCAACCAATCAACCAATCAATCAATCGGCGTCAATTTGGCGATGCTCAGCGCCAGCCATTTGGTGCCGTGGCGGTTGAAGTTGACTTGGGCGCGGGCGTCGTCGCCTTGGCCTTCCAGGGTCAACACGGTGCCTTCACCAAACTTGGTGTGAAAAACGTGCTGGCCCCGGCGCAGGCCGGTGTTGGCGGTGGTGGTGGTGGTGCTTGGCACGAAGGCTGTGGGCTTGGTTTTGACAAAGGCCGGGGGCGTGAAGCCCGACTGGGCCCAGCTTGGCGCGGCGGGTGCTTCATGGCGGTGCTTGCCCGAGAGCCATTTCAGCGCTTCGGGCGGTAGCTCGTCGAGAAAGCGGCTCAGGGCGTTGTAGCGCGTCTGGCCGTGCAACATGCGGGTCTGGCTGGCGCTCAGGTAAAGCCGCTTGCGCGCCCGGGTGATGGCCACATACATCAGCCGGCGCTCTTCTTCCAAGCCTTCAGGCCCCGCGCTGGTGAAGCTGTTGATGGCGTTGTCGTGGGGGAAGAGGCCTTCTTCCAAGCCGGTGATGAAGACGGCGTCGAATTCCAAGCCTTTGGCGGCATGCACCGTCATGAGTTGCACCGCGTCTTGGCCGGCTTGGGCTTGGTTGTCCCCGGCTTCCAAAGCGGCGTGGGTCAGGAAAGAGCCCAGCGGCGAGAGGATTTCGCCGGTATCGGGTTGCATATTGGCCTGCATCTCCGGGGCCAAGGTGCGGCCGACGGCCTCTTTGCCAAAGCCTTCGATGGTGACAAAGGCTTCGGCGGCGTTGAGCAGCTCGTCCAAGTTTTCCAGCCGGTCGGTGCCGTCTTTATCAAGGCGATAAAAGCTCAGCAAACCGCTCAGATCGAGCATCTTTTCGATGATCTGGCGCAGCGTTTGGCCTTGGGTGGCTTGTTGCAGCGTGGCGATGAGCTGGTTGAAGGCGGCCATCTTGGTGCCGGCTGCGCCGCTCAGCGCGTTCACGCTCTGGTGCAGGCTTTGACCGCTTTGACGCGCCAGGTCTTGCAACTGCTCGACCGAGCGCGCGCCGATGCCGCGCGCCGGGAAGTTGACCACGCGCAAGAAGCTGGTGTCGTCGTTGGGGTTCTCAATCAGGCGCAGGTAGGCGAGGGCGTGTTTGACTTCAGCGCGCTCAAAAAAGCGCAAGCCGCCCCAAACCCGGTACGGCACCCCGGCGTTGAACAGCGCCGATTCGATCACCCGTGACTGCGCATTGCTGCGGTAGAGCAGCGCGATCTCGTGCAGATGGGTGCCGCTGCGGTGCAGGGCGCGGATCTCTTCCAAGAGCCACTGCGCTTCGGCAAAGTCGCTCGGCGACTCCATCACCCGCACCGGCTCACCGGGGCCGGCTTCGGTGTGCAAGTTCTTGCCCAAGCGGCGGCTGTTGTGGCTGATGAGGGCGTTGGCCGAATCGAGGATGTTGCCGAAGCTGCGGTAGTTGCGCTCCAGCTTGACGATGTGGTCGATGCGGTATTCGCGCTCAAAGTCGGCCATGTTGCCCACGCGCGCGCCTCGGAAGGCGTAGATGCTCTGATCGTCATCGCCGACCGCAAAAATCGCATTGCCCCGGCCTTGGGCCGCTTCTGCGGGCGTGCCGGCCAGCATCTTCAGCCAAGCGTATTGCAGCCGATTGGTGTCTTGGAACTCATCGACCAAGATGTGGCGGAAGCGTTCTTGATAGTGGGTGCGCAGCGGCTCGTTGTCGCGCAGCAGCTCGAAAGAGCGCAGCATCAGCTCGGCAAAATCGACCACGCCTTCGCGTTGGCACTGGTCTTCGTAGCTTTGGTAAATCTGCTGCCACGTGCGGCTTTGGGGGTCGCGCACTTCGACGTCTTTGGGCCGCTTGCCGTCTTCTTTGCTGGCGGCGATGAAGTGGCTGATTTGTTTGGGCACGAAGCGCTCTTCATCGAGGTTCATGCCCTTGATGATGCGTTTGACGGCGCTTTGCTGGTCGCTGGTGTCCAGAATCTGGAAGGTTTGTGGCAGGCCTGCGAGTTTCCAGTGCAGGCGCAGGAAACGGTTGCACAGACCGTGAAAGGTGCCGATCCACATGCTGCGCACATTCACCGGCAGCATGGTCGAGAGGCGCGCACCCATCTCCTTGGCGGCCTTGTTGGTGAAGGTGACGGCCATCATCCCGCCGGGCGAGGCTTGGCCGGTTTGGAGCAACCAAGCGATGCGGGTGGTGAGTACGCGGGTCTTGCCCGAACCCGCCCCGGCCAAGATCAGGGCCGGGCGAGCGGGCAGGGTGACGGCCGCGAGTTGTTCGGGGTTCAAACCGACGAGCAAGCCGTGTGACGGTTGGAGGGCGGTGTTTGGGTGGATGGCATCAGGCATGGGGCCGATTGTAGGAAGGGCCAGACGCTGGCCCATACGCTTGCCCATACGCTGGCCCTTGCGGGGCCGATACAATCCGCCCCCTATGGCCGATCCGACTCCCGATCAAGTACGTGCATTCATCGCCGCAGGCTTGCCCTGCGAGCATCTGGTCGTCGAAGGTGACGGGCGTCACTTCTTCGCCACCATCGTGTCCTCGCGTTTCGAGACCTTGAACCGCGTGCGCCGCCATCAGGCGGTGTATGCCGCTTTGGGTGAGCGCATGCGCGAGGAAATCCACGCCCTGTCGATGAAGACCCTTACCCCTGCCGAGTGGGCGACCGAGGCGGCGGGCTCCCCGCGCTGACTCAGCCCCATCCGGTCGCGTGGGCCTTGCCGCCGACTTCTCCTTGCCGAACATCGTCACATCATGGACAAACTCAATATCCGGGGCGGCCACCGTCTTTCGGGCGACATCATCGTCTCAGGGGCTAAAAACGCCGCTTTGCCCGAGTTGTGCGCCGCCTTGTTGGTCGCAGGGCCGGTGACGTTGGACAACGTGCCGCGTTTGCAAGACGTGGCCACCACCTTGAAGGTGTTGCGCACCATGGGTGCCACGGCCGAGCGCAGCAGCAGCCAGCCGGATCAGGTGCTGATTGATGCCTCCACCATCAACACCCCGGAAGCACCCTACGAGCTGGTCAAGACCATGCGGGCGTCGATTTTGGTGCTCGGGCCGCTGCTGGCGCGCTTCGGTCAAGCCACGGTCTCGCTGCCGGGCGGCTGCGCCATCGGCTCGCGGCCGGTCGATCAGCACATCAAGGGCTTGCACGCCATGGGTGCGGATATCCGCGTCGAGCACGGCAACATCGTGGCGCGGGCGACACGGCTCAAGGGCGCGCGCATCACCACCGACATGGTGACGGTGACGGGCACCGAAAACCTGCTCATGGCCGCGACCTTGGCTGACGGTGAAACCATCCTTGAAAACGCCGCTCAAGAGCCGGAGATTCCTGATCTGGCCGAGCTGTTGATCAAGATGGGTGCGCGCATTGAAGGGCACGGCACGCATCGCATCCGCATTCAGGGTGTCGAGCGCCTGCACAGCCCCAGCGTGGCGCACCGCATCGTGGCGGACCGCATCGAAGCGGGCACGTTCCTGTGTGCCGTGGCCGCCACCGGCGGGGACGTGACGCTGCGCGGCGCGCGCGCCGATCACCTCGACGCCGTGATCGACAAGCTGCGTGAAGCCGGGGCGCATATCGAGTCAGGCCAGAGCGCGGCGGGCGAGGACTGGATCCGGGTGCAATCTGAAGGTCGCTTGCGGGCGGTGAGCTTTCGCACCAGCGAATACCCCGCCTTCCCGACCGACATGCAGGCCCAGTTCATGGCCGTGAACTGCATCGCCGAAGGTGTCGCGCGGGTGAGCGAGACGATTTTTGAAAACCGCTTTATGCACGTCAATGAGCTGGTGCGGCTTGGGGCGCACATTGCGGTCGATGGTCACACCGCCATCGTCGAAGGCATTCCCCGGCTGTCGGGGGCGGCGGTGATGGCCACCGATTTGCGCGCCTCGGCCAGTTTGGTGATTGCGGGCTTGGTGGCCGAAGGCCAAACCGTGGTGGACCGCATCTATCACCTCGACCGGGGCTATGACCGCATGGAAGCCAAGTTGCGCGGCGTGGGTGCCGACATTGAAAGGATCAAGGGATGATCACGCTGGCCTTGTCCAAGGGACGCATTTTTGAAGAAACCTTGCCGCTGCTTGCGGCAGCTGGCATCACGGTGCTGGAAGACCCAGAAAAGTCGCGCAAGCTGATTTTGCCGACCAATCGCGACGATGTGCGTGTGGTGCTGGTGCGTGCCACCGACGTGCCGACGTATGTGCAGCACGGCGGTGCTGATTTGGGCGTGGCCGGCAAAGACGTGCTGATCGAGCACGGCGGCGACGGCTTGGTGCAGCCGCTGGACTTGAACATCGCCAAGTGCCGCATGAGCGTGGCGGTGCGCGCCGATTTCGATTACCAAGCGGCCGTCAAGCAAGGCTCGCGCATCCGCGTGGCCACCAAGTACACCCGCATCGCCCGGCAACACTTTGCCGACAAGGGCGTGCACGTCGATCTGGTCAAGCTGTACGGCTCGATGGAGCTGGCACCGCTCACCGGCTTGGCCGACGCCATCGTCGATCTGGTCTCGACCGGCTCAACCCTGCGTGCCAACCATCTCATTGAGGTCGAGCCCTTCATGGAGATCTCTTCGCGCTTGGTGGTGAACCACGCGGCTTTGAAGCTCAAGCGTGATCGGCTGCGTGCTTTGATCGACGCCTTTGCTTCTGCTATTCCCCGTGATTGATTTTTTGCTGCTGCCCTATGTCTCACGTCGCCATCCGTCATCTGAACACCGCCACTGCTGACTTTGAGGCTGAATTCCAGCGCGTGTTGCACTGGTCGGCCGAGACCGATCACGCCATCGAAGAGCGCGTGGCGGCGATTTTGGACGACGTGCGCCAGCGTGGTGATGCGGCAGTGCTTGAATACACCGCGCGCTTTGACGGCTTGAGCGTGGCCTCGATGACCACGCTGGAGTTGACCCGCGAAGAACTCAAAGCAGCTTTTGACGCCATCACCCCGGCGCAGCGTGGGGCGCTGGAGGCGGCGGCGGCACGGGTGCGCAGCTATCACGAGCGCCAGTTGCAAGCGTGTGGCCTCTCGTGGAGCTACCACGACGAAGACGGCACCTTGCTCGGCCAGAAAGTCACGCCGCTGGACCGCGTGGGCATCTATGTGCCCGGCGGCAAAGCGGCTTACCCAAGCAGTGTGCTGATGAACGCGCTCCCGGCTCATGTGGCCGGGGTGGGCGAAATCATCATGGTCGTGCCCACGCCCAAGGGCGAGAAGAACGCCTTGGTGCTGGCTGCGGCCTATGTGGCGGGCGTGACGCGCGCCTTTACCGTGGGTGGTGCGCAAGCGGTGGCGGCTCTGGCCTATGGCACCGCCACGGTGCCGCGCGTGGACAAGATCACCGGCCCGGGCAACGCCTATGTGGCCAGCGCCAAGCGGCGCGTGTTTGGCCAAGTGGGCATCGACATGATCGCCGGCCCGAGTGAGATCTTGGTGCTGGCCGATGGTTCGACACCGCCGGATTGGGTGGCGATGGATCTGTTCAGCCAAGCCGAGCATGACGAGTTGGCGCAGTCGATCCTCCTTTGCCCAGACGCCGATTACATCCATCAAGTGCAAGCGGCCATCGAGCGCTTGATCGACGCCATGCCGCGCCGCGACGTGATCCGCGCCAGCCTTGAAGGGCGGGGTGCCTTGATCCTGACCCAAGACATGGCAGAGGCCTGCGCCATCAGCAACCGCATCGCGCCGGAACACCTCGAAGTCAGCTCCTCCGAGCCGCATCGCTGGGAGCCGCTGCTCCGGCACGCCGGCGCGATCTTCTTGGGGGCCTACACCAGCGAGAGCTTGGGCGACTACTGCGCCGGACCGAATCACGTCTTGCCCACGTCCGGCACGGCGCGGTTTTCCTCGCCGCTTGGGGTCTACGACTTCCAAAAGCGCTCCAGCCTGATCGAAGTCAGCCAAGCCGGTGCCCAAGTGCTGGGCGTGATTGCCGCTGAGCTGGCTTACGGTGAAGGTTTGCAGGCCCATGCGCAGTCGGCCGAGATGCGGCTCCACAGCCGCCCATCCAGTAGCCAGCCGCCGGTGGGTTGAGATGCGCGTTTCGGTGTTTTCCTTTGCGTTGCAGCGCAGTCTGCATACCTTGGCCAACCGAATCGGCCCTGGGCGAATGCGGGCTTTGGTGACACTGCTGGCTGTTTTTGTCTTCTTCAATTTTTGTGTGCGCCTCGCGCTGGCGGTGCAAAACGGCGATGCGCGGCTGTTTGCGCCTTGGCGGATGATCCCCGCCTTGGGCGTCGGCATCTTGTTCGATGTCGGCGTGGCGACCTACTTGCTTGCCCCGATGGCGTGGGTGCTCGCGTTCTCAAGCAGCCGCAACAGCGGTGTGTTGGTGCGCTTGTTTGGCGTGTTGATGCTGCCGCTGTGTTTGCTCTTGGGCTTGGTGGCCGGGGCGGAGTGGCTGTTCTGGGGCGATCACGGCACGCGCTTCAATGCCACCGTGGTGGAGGGGTTGTTCTATCCGCAAGAGGCCTTGGCGCAGCTCCAGCGCGGTCATAGCACCGCAGAGTTGATGACCGTGCTGGCTGGCAGTCTTGGGGTGGCCGCCTTGACGTGGATGGCCTTGATGCGGCGCTTGTTGCCCCGTTTGGGCGCACGCCGGGGACGCAAGCGTGAACGCTATATCGCCGCAGTGCTCTGGAGCCTGACGCCATGGGTGTCGTACCAAGCCTTGGAGGCCAGCGCGAAAGATTTTTCCAGCAATCCCGCGCTCAACGAGCTGGCGGGCAATGGTTATTTCGATGTGGCGCATGCTTTTTGGCACAGCGAGCTTGATTACGCCCAAGCCTACAAAACCCTGCCGCGTGACACCGCCATGAGCAAGTTGGCGGCCGAGTTGGCGACGGGATCATCGGGCGCATCGGGCGCAGCCATCACCACGACGCCCCACGCTTTGGAGCGCGACGTGGTGGCCGATGCGCTGGGCGGCGAGAAGCGTCTGCATGTGGTGCTGTTGACCTTGGATGGGTTGGGGGCTGAGTTTGTCGGCGCGCTCGGTGATGGCCGCCATCTGACGCCGACGCTGGATGCTTTGGCCGCAGAGAGCCTGTTTTTCAGCCGGGTCTATGCCACCAGTCACCGCAGCACGGTGGGGCAAGAGGCCTTGGCGCTGTCGGTGCCACCCTCACCGGGCGGTCACGTGCCGGTGCGCGCCAGTGCTCCTTTGGGTGCTGGACGCGTCAGCTTGGCCGAGGTGTTGCGCAGCAAAGGCTACGAGGCGTTGTACTTCTATGCCGGCAACGATCACTTGGGCAATATGACGCCCTTTTTTGCCGATCATGGCTACACCGTGGTGCCCGGGCAGGGTGCGGTCGATGACGCCGCCTTGTACGCACAGCAGGTGCTGCCCGAGCTGAATCGCCGCCATGCCAGCGGCCAGCCGTTCTTGGCGCAAATCATGACGAGCGCGCCTCAAGGGCTTGATCCGCAACAGCGTGTGCAGTCCACCGATGCCGCTTTGGGCGCATTCATGGCCGCTGCCCGGCAACAGCCTTGGTTTGCCCAGACGCTGTTCGTCTTGGTGGCGGATCGGGCCACCCAAGGCCTCACCCGCAAGGGGCTGGCGCTGGAGAACTACCGTATCCCCTTGATGGTGTATGCGCCCGGTCAGGGGTTGGCTGGCCGGGTGGATACCGTGGCTTCGCAGATTGACGTGGCACCGACCGTGCTGGCGCTGCTCAACATGAGCTACCGCAGCCACTTTTTTGGCCAAAACATCCTGAAAGAAGGCGTGAGCCACCAGCGTGCCTTGCTCTCGAAGGACCGCACGGTGGGCTACTACGAAGACGGCGTGGTGGTGGAGCTGCGTCCCAACGCCCGTTACCGGCTCGTGCAGGCCAGCACGGGCCAAGTCCTCAAGCCCGACGTCCACACCGACGAGCTGTTGACCGACGCCATCAGCTACTACCAGATGGCGGCGGAGTCCTACCGCAGCGGCCGTCTGCGCAACGGCCGCTAGGCCGTTAGCGTTCGGCACGGGGTCAGAACTTACTTGAACAGGTCTTTGACCCGGTCCGTCCAGCTCTTGGCATCGGGTGAATGCCGGTCCCCGCCCTTGGTGAGCGAGTCGTCCAGCTCTTTGAGCAGCTTGCGCTGATGCTCGGTGAGCTTGACGGGCACTTCGAGCGAGACATGGACGTACAAGTCACCGGGGTAACCTGAACGAATGCCCTTGATGCCCTTGCCGCGCAAGCGGAAGGTCTTGCCGTGCTGCGTGCTTTCAGGCAAGTCGATCTCGGCTTGCCCGCCGCCCAAGGTTGGGATCTGGATCGCGCCACCCAACGCCGCCTTGACCATGCTGACCGGAATCGTGCAGTGCAAGTCGTCGTTGTCGCGCTCGAAGATCTCGTGCTGCTTGATGCGGATCTCGACGTACAAGTCGCCCGCTGGCCCACCTTGGGTGCCGGGCTCGCCGTGACCGCGCAAGGCGATGCGCTGACCTTCGTTGATCCCGGCGGGGATCTTCACTTCCAGCGTCTTTTGCTTCTTGACCTTGCCGGCCCCATTGCAGCTGGTGCAGGGGTCGGTGATCACCTTGCCTGAGCCATGACAGTGCGGGCACGTCTGCTGGATGCTGAAGAAGCCTTGGCGCAAGTGGATCGTGCCTGAGCCTTGGCAAGAGCCGCAGGCCTTGGCACTGGTGCCGGGTTTGGCACCGCTGCCGTGGCAGGTGCCGCAGCTTTCCCAAGCGGGGATGCGGATCTGGCTTTCTTTGCCGTGGGCCGCTTCCTCTAGGGTGATTTCCATCGCATAGCTGAGATCAGCGCCGCGATAGACCTGCTGTCCACCCGCCCCTCGGCGGCCCCCGCCAAAGATGTCGCCGAAGATGTCGCCGAAGGCATCGGCAAAGCCTTCGCCGCCCGGGCGGAAGCCACCGCCACCGGCGTTGGGATCCACGCCCGCATGACCAAACTGGTCAAAAGCGGCCCGCTTTTGAGCGTCGGAGAGCATCTCGTAGGCCTCTTTGACCTCCTTGAATTTCTCTTCCGACTCCTTGGCGTTGTCGCCCTGATTGCGGTCAGGGTGATGCTTCATGGCCAGCTTGCGGTAGGCCTTCTTGATGTCGTCATCGGAGGCGTTTTTAGCCACCCCGAGGACTTCGTAGTAGTCGCGCTTAGCCATGCCTCATTCCCTGCGGTGCCGTGCTTGCCTTGTTCACAAAGATCACTTGGATCGCCCGGATCACTTGCGAACTTCCTTGAACTCGGCATCGACCACGTTGTCGTCGGCTGGCTTGGCACTCCCTTGAGCGCCACCCCCCATACCGCCTGCTGCCCCGGCACCGGGGGCTGCCCCAGCCGCGCCAGCAGCTGCTTGAGACTCGGCGTACATCTTTTCGCCGAGCTTTTGGCTGGCGCTCATCAGCGCTTCGGACTTGGCGTCGATCTCGGCCTTGTCGTCGCTCTTGAGGGCGGTCTCCATGTCCTTGATCGCGGCTTCGATCTTGTCTTTTTCAGTCGCGTCGAGCTTGTCGCCGTAGTCGGTGAGTGACTTGCGCACGCTGTGGACCAAACCATCGGCTTGGTTCTTGGCTTGCACCAGTTCGACCTTCTTGTGGTCTTCAGCGGCGTTGAGCTCGGCGTCCTTCACCATCTTCTGAATTTCTTCTTCCGACAGGCCTGAATTGGCCTTGATGGTGATCTTGTTTTCCTTGCCCGTGCCCTTGTCCTTGGCACCGACGTGCAAGATGCCGTTGGCATCGATGTCGAAGCTCACTTCGATTTGCGGTGTACCGCGCTGGGCCGGCGGGATGCCTTCGAGGTTGAACTCACCCAAGCTCTTGTTGCCCGAAGCCAGCTCGCGCTCGCCTTGGTAAACCTTGATCGTCACAGCCGGCTGGTTGTCGTCAGCGGTGGAGAAGGTCTGAGCAAACTTGGTCGGGATGGTGGTGTTCTTTTGGATCATCTTGGTCATCACGCCGCCCAGGGTTTCGATACCCAGGGACAAAGGCGTCACGTCCAGCAGCAACACGTCCTTGCGGTCACCGCCCAGCACTTGACCTTGAATCGCGGCACCGACGGCCACAGCTTCATCGGGGTTGACGTCCTTGCGCGGCTCTTTGCCGAAGAAATCTTTGACCTTCTCCTGCACCTTGGGCATGCGGGTCATGCCGCCCACCAAGATCACGTCGTCGATGGCGCTCACGGCCACGCCAGCATCCTTGATGGCGGTGCGGCAAGGAGCGATGGTGCGCTCAATCAGCTCTTCAACCAGGCTTTCGAGCTTGGTGCGGGTGAGCTTGATGTTGAGGTGCTTCGGGCCAGTCGCATCCGCTGTGATGTAGGGCAGATTGACGTCGGTCTGCGACGAGTTCGACAACTCAATCTTGGCCTTTTCAGCGGCTTCCTTCAGGCGTTGCAGGGCCAGCACGTCCTTGGTCAGGTCAACGCCGGATTCTTTCTTGAACTCGGCAATGATGAAGTCGATGATGCGTTGGTCGAAGTCTTCACCGCCCAAGAAGGTGTCACCGTTGGTGGAGAGCACTTCGAACTGCATTTCGCCGTCCACATCGGCGATCTCGATGATCGAGATGTCGAAGGTGCCGCCGCCCAAGTCATAGACCGCAATCTTGCGATCACCCTTGCCGTGCTTGTCCAGACCGAAAGCCAGCGCTGCGGCGGTGGGCTCATTGATGATGCGCTTGACATCCAAGCCGGCGATGCGGCCAGCGTCTTTGGTCGCTTGGCGTTGGCTGTCGTTGAAGTACGCCGGCACCGTGATCACGGCTTCGGTGACTTCTTCGCCGAGGTAGTCCTCAGCGGTCTTCTTCATCTTGCGCAGCACTTCAGCCGAGATCTGCGGCGGTGCCAAGCGCTTGCCACGCACTTCCACCCATGCGTCGCCGTTGTCGGCCGCAGCGATGGTGTAGGGCATCAGGTCGATGTCCTTTTGCACTTCTTTTTCGGTGAACTTGCGACCGATCAGGCGCTTGACGGCGTAGAGCGTGTTGCGCGGGTTGGTCACCGCTTGGCGCTTGGCCGAGGCCCCGACCAGCACTTCACCGTCTTCTTGGTAAGCAATGATCGACGGCGTGGTGCGCGCACCTTCCGAGTTTTCGATCACTTTGGTGGTGTTGCCTTCCATGATGGCAACGCAGGAGTTGGTGGTACCGAGGTCGATGCCGATGATCTTGGCCATGTCTGATGCTCCGGATGGAATGAAGTTGAGATAGATGTGCGGCTAGGCCGGCCCACTTTCAAGGGGCCAGCCCGAGGAAGGGGCAGTTTTTACTTGGGGGCGCTGACCGTGACGAGGGCGGGGCGCAGCACGCGATCAGCGATCAGATAACCCTTTTGCAGAACGCTCACCACCGTGTTCGGGTCTTGCGCTGCGGGGACCATGCTGATGGCTTGGTGTTGTTTAGGGTCGAACTTGGTCGCGACGGGCGGATTGATTTCCAGCACCTTGTTGCGCTCCAAGGCCGAACCGAGCTGGCGCAGTGTGGCTTGCAGGCCTTCGCTCATCTGCGGCGTCATGCCGGGCAGGGCTTGCTGGACGGTGATGGCGGCTTCCAGACTGTCCTTGACCGGCAGCAGGCTCTCAGCGAACGACTCGACCGCAAACTTGCGTGACTTGGCGATTTCGTCTTCGGCGCGGCGACGGATGTTTTCGACTTCAGCTTTGGCGCGCAAGTAAGCATCCGCCAACTGAGTGTTCTTGGCTTCCAACTCAGCCACCCGGGCCGGCATGTCATCCATGACTTCGGTGGCAGGGTTGGCGGTTTCCGTGGGATGGGTTTCAGTCGTCACGTGCGGATCCTGAAAAGGCATTGAATTTTGAAAAAGGCATCCTGAATGTCAGGAATGTCAGGCTTGTCCAACAAGCTGGGGCTGGGTCGGTGTTTTTCAAGCAGGAGGTCGATTTTTTCAGCTTTGACGAAGCTTGATCGCTGGCAAGCGTGATCAAATCCGTGACCTTGGATGAATTGTTACATCTTTGCCCCGATTCGGGGGTGTCTGAAGTTTATGGAATGGGAAATAATCCCACATGGAGACTCCAGACAATGACGCTTATGACCCACGCGGCGCCAGCCCCTTCTGAACCGCCCGCAGGCTCTGACCCCCGGGCGCAGTTGGCTTTGGAGCAGTCGTTGGTGGTAATGCAGCCGCTGGTATCTTGGCTTTTGCGCAACGGCGTGCATCACGGTGCCTTGGCTCAAGCCCTGAAAGGGGTGTTCTTGGCGCAAGCGCGGGCCGAGTTAGAGCAGCGCGGCAGCAAAGTCACCGATTCCGCTTTAAGCGTGCTCTCCGGGGTGCATCGCAAGGATGTCCGGCTTTTTGCGCAGGACGCCCCCGCTTCGGTGGTCCACGCGCCCACACCCGCAGCCATGTTGTTCACCCGCTGGATCACCGATCCCGGCTATCGCGGCGTTGCCCCTGGATCGACCGGGCGCACAGTGCCCTTGCCCCGACTCGCCCGCCACGGCCCACCACCGAGCTTTGAGGCGTTGGCGCGCGAAGTCTCCAGCGATGTGCATCCGCGCACGCTGCTTGAAGAATTGCAGCGCTTGGGCTTTGTGCGTCTTGAGGGCGACGAAGTGTTGCTTGAAACCGACCGTTTCATCAATCAACCGGGTGACACCAATGCCGCGCGCACTTTGGCCGTCAATGCTGCTGATCATCTTGCGGCGGCGGTACACAATCTCGCAGCGCCTGCGGACGCCCGGTTTCTTGAGCAAAGTGTCTTTGCCGATGGCTTGAGCCCGGCTTCGGCGGCTTATCTGGCCGCCAGGGCCCGTGAGCTCTGGGGCCCGGCGTTTGAGGGCATGGTGGCCGCAGCCACGGCGCGCGTCCATCTGGATGAAGCCCAAACGGAGACACCGATGCGGGTGCGTTTTGGCGTTTACTACTACCACGAAGCGGTGACACCGGAGCCGGCCCAGCCAAAGCCGGTCTCGGATCACCTTGAGAAGAAGTCCGGGAGCTGACCATGTTGGGCCTGCTTGAATTGCGCCTTCCCCGCTGGACCAAGCGACGTCCAGCTTGGGCTGCGACCACCTTGACCTTGGCGGTCTTGATGGCTTGTGGCGGCGGTGGCGTGGGCACCAATGGCACCGGCTCAGCCCCTCAAGGTCTGAGCGTGGGCACCGTGACGGGTTTTGGCAGCGTGATCGTCGATGGCGCACGGTTTGATGACACCGTGGCCAATGTCTTTATCGAGCGTCAGCCCGGCAAAACGGATCGCACCGAAGTCAAGCTGGGGCAGGGTGTCGAGATCGGTTTTGATGCCGATACCGCTGGCCTGCATCAAGGTGTGGCGCGTCAAATTCAAATCGAACCGGCCTTGATCGGCCCGGTGGGTGCCGTTGGCTTGGCCACCTTGACCTTGTTGGGTCAAACGGTGCAGATCAACACCGATCCCAAATTTGGGCCCGTCACGGTGTTCGAGCCGCCCTACCTTTCTTTGGCGACCATCCGACCGGCCGACTGGATCGAAGTTCACGCCATTGCGGTGCCTGCGGTGGCCGGGGGGCAGCCGAGCTGGGTGGCGACGCGCATCGAACAACGGGTGCCCATGGCCAGCGCCCGCTTGCATGGGGCGGTGACGGCGGTCGCGGGTGTGGCACCGAATCAGAGTTTTCATCTGGGCGCGGTCACGGTGCAGCTCGCGGCCCCCGCGCAGTTGCTGACCCCGACCACCCCCTTGGCCAACGGTCAGGTGGTGACGATCTTTGCGGACCCAGCCGCTTTTGACCCAGTCACCTCGGTGTTGATGGCCAAGGCGGTGCGCGTGCGTGATCGCTTGGCCAGCAAGAGTCACGCGGCGGTGGATGACTACATCGGTGGGGTGGTGAGCGGTAGCGATGGTGCCAATGGGGTGTTTATCCTCGACGGCATTGCGGTTCACCGAGACAGCAAGACGGTGATTAGCGGTGGTACGGCGACGGACTTGCTGGACGGCACGTATGTGCGTGTCCAAGGGCGTTTCGTCGCCGACGGTAGCTTCCAGTCGCACGTGATTCAGTTGCGCAATGTGGTCACCGAAAAAGCGGCTGAAGTGCGCGGTACGGTAACCAACTGGCTGCCGGGCACGCGTCAGTTCACGGTGCGCGATGTGGTCGTCGATGCCTCATCGGCTTCGACGGTGTTGGCCAACTTCAATCTCGCCCTGTGTGGGGCCACCGACCTCAGCCAAGGGCAGTATGTGGTGGTCGATGGGGTGGCGATGCCCTCGGGCATGCAGGCGCAAAACATCCGCTGCGAGAACGAATTGGCGGTGCCGGGGGCCGTGATTGAGCGTAGTGGTGTGCTCAGTCGTATCGATACGCTGGCCCAACGGCTGGAGATCACCCTCAGCGATGGCTCCGTGTTGGGGGTGCTCTGGAACGAACACAGCTTCTTCCGTGAGACCAGCCCTGAGGAGCTGCTGAGCGGCACCCCGATGCAGCCCATCAGCGTCCAAGGTGTGTGGAGCGGCACCGGCACCAGCGCGGTGCTGGTGGCCAGCAAGATCAAGCTCGGGCTTTAATCGTCGTTGTCGTTGTGGCTCATCGGGCTGCTTTGCCAAGCCTCCAGCCGCCGGCGATCTTGTTTGGTGGGTCGGCCTTGCTCAATGCCTTGAGCCGGGTCGCGCAGAAACACCCGGTTGGCGCGCCAGTCAGCTTGGGCTTTGAGGCTTTCCGGCGTTTCGCTGTAGAGCGCCTGCGCGACGGGTGCCGGGCCGCGCACCTCCGACAAACCCAGCACTGTCACGACGCGCGCGATCGGGCAGTCACCCTGACGCAGGCTGAGCCGGTCCCCAAGGCGCACCTCGCGTGAGGCTTTGGCGGTTTGGTCGTTGACCAGCACCCGGTTGCGGCCCACTTCTTCGGTGGCAAGGCTGCGGGTTTTGAAGAAGCGCGCCGCCCAAAGCCATTTATCCAGACGCATCGCTGTTCCGGTGGCCGTTTTTAGTCTTTAGCGCCCGCTGCCAAGGCGCGTTCACGCCCGGCTTGGCGTTCTTCCACCGACAACGCATCGCCCCACCAGCCTTGGGTGTGCTGACTCACCAATTTGGCCAAGGTGCCGATCCAAGCCGGGTGGTCGTTCAGGCACGCGATGTATTCATAGCGTTGGCCCCCAGCGGTCAGGAAAGCCGTGCGGCATTCCATCGCCACTTCTTCCAAGGTTTCGAGGCAATCGGCGACAAAACCCGGGCAAACCACCTGCACCGACTGCACCCCTTGCTTGGCCAGGGCCTGCAAGGTGGGTTCGGTGTAGGGCTCCAGCCACTTGGCCTTGCCAAAGCGGCTCTGGAAGGTCAACTGCCAGTCCTTGGCCGCTAAGCCCAGCCGCTCAGCCAAGCGCCGTGCGGTTTGATGGCATTCGCAGTGATAGGGGTCACCCAGATGCAAGGTGCGCTCGGGCACGCCGTGAAAGCTCATCACCAGCTTGTCGGCCCGGCCATGCTGCTGCCAATGGGCTTCGATCTTCAGCGCCAAGGCGTTGATGTAATCGGCGTCCATGCCGTAACGGTTGATGAAGCGCAGCTCAGGCACGCGGCGCACCTTGCCGGCCCAAGCGTAGACCGCGTCAAACACGCTGGCGCTGGTGGTGGCGGAGTACTGCGGATAGAGCGGCAGGATCAGAATGCGGTCGCAGCCTTCGGCCTTGAGCGCATCAAGCTGGCTGCCCACCGAAGGCTGGCCGTAGCGCATGGCGTGGCGCACCACGCTGCCTGCGGGCAAACCCAAGTGCTCCTTGAGCAACTCGCTTTGCTTGGCCGTCCAGCTCGCCAAGGGCGAGCCTTGGGGCGTCCAGACGCTGGCGTATTTGGCGGCCGATTTTTTGGGGCGCACGCGCAAGATGATGCCGTGCAGGATCGGCCACCAAATCAGCCGGGGGATCTCGACCACCCGGGTGTCGCTGAGAAATTCCCCCAGATAGCGCCGCAGCGCCGCAGGAGTCGGGGCCTCGGGCGTGCCGAGATTGACCAGCAGCACCCCAACGCGTGCGGGGCGGCCATGGTGATGGGCGGGTTCGGTGGCATAACTCATATCGGCGCGGACTCTACCATCCAAGGCCGGTCTAGGCCGCAGTGCCCGCGCACAGGCTGCGCAGCACCGGCAAGCACGAGCCGCAGTTCGTGCCGCACTTCAGGGTGTTTTGCAGATGCGCCAAACGCTCCTCGGCGTGGCTGCCGCCTTGGGCCAGCACGGCCATGATCTGCGGCTCGCTGATGTTGAAGCAAGTGCAAATCTGCTTGCCCCGGCCAGCCACCGCCACCGGCGGCGTGGCGCTGCCGGCCAGCAGGGCACGGCCAAAGCTCTGGGCCGGCAGTTCGTCTTGCAGCAAGGTCTTGATCCAAGCTTCGGCGCGGGTGTCGCCGGCCAAGAGCACGCCGCGCAGGATGCGCTGCTCGCCTTCGTGTTCGAGCCGGATGCTGCGCTGTTGGCCGCGCTGGCGATCTCGGTAGTGCAGGGTGTGCGGATGCTCCAGCCCCAAAAGGGTGGCGATGCGCTGCACCAAGGCCTCAGGTGCCGGGGCCGCAGCGGCCGCGCGCCACAGCAAGCCGCTGAAGCCTTGGTCGTGCGGTTCGCGGCCAAAGGGCAGCACCAAGGCGTAGCCAAACTCGCCCATCAGGCTTTTGAGCTGTTCACGCGCTTGCAGCATCTGCGCTTGCGGCAGCCACGCCAAGCCCAGCATGCGCCACGGCAGCGCTACGGGGTCGATGCGCACCGCCGTGTGTTTGAGTTCGGGCTGCTTTGAGCTTGGGCAAAAGGTGGACAAGGTCAGGCCGTTGACGCCGAGGCGCGGCTGGCCTTGGGCGTCGCGGCCGCCCAGCACTTCCTCGCCCCAGTGCATCGGGATGAACGCTTGGGTGGGGGCGACGCTGGCGCTGGCTTGGACGGCCAGCACCACGCTGCCTCGGCGTGAGCGCACCTCGACCAGATCACCCTCCTTCAGCTGACGGCGTTCGAGGTCAAGGGGGTTGAGCTCGACCACCGGCTCGGGCACGTGGCCGAACAGCCGCCCCAGCACGCCGGTGCGGCTGCCGCCGTGCCATTGATCGCGCAGCCGGCCGGTGGTGAGGGCGAAGGCAAAGCGCGCATCACGCGGCTCGGCGACCGGCCGGTACGCCATGGCGACAAAGCGCGCGCGGCCGTCTAGGGTTGCAAACCGTCCGTCCGCATAAAGCCGTTCTTGGCCGCTGGTGGCACCCGTCGGCATGGGCCACTGCTGCGGGCCTTGGGCGTCGAGCTGCGCCCAGCTCAGGCCACTGATGTCGAGATCGCGGCCTTGGGTGCTGGCGCGGTGTTCGTTCCAGATTTCTTCCGCGCTGTCGTAGGGAAAAAGATGGTTGGGGCGGTGGGGCAGGCGGGCTTGCAGCCGCCGGGCCAGATCCACGCCAATGCGCCAGTCGTGGCGCGTTTGGCCGGGGGGGGCGATGGCGGGGCGCACCAAGCTGATGCAGCGCTCGGAGTTGGTGACACTGCCGATCTTTTCGCCCCAGGTGGTGGCTGGCAGCAGCAAGTCGGCATAGGACGCGGTCGCCGTGGTGGCAAAGGCTTCTTGCACCACAACGAACTCGGCCCGTTCCAGCGCCCGGCGCACGGTGCTTTGATCGGGCAGCGACTGCGCGGGGTTGGTGCAGGCGATCCACAGCGCCTTGATCTCGCCGTCGGCGGCGGCTTGGAACATCTCAACGGCACTTTTGCCGGGCTTGGACGGCACATCGGCCACGCCCCACAGGGCGGCGACTTCGGCGCGGTGAGCCGGGTTGGCCAGATCGCGGTGCGCCGAGAGCAAATTGGCCAGCCCGCCGACCTCGCGCCCACCCATGGCGTTGGGCTGCCCCGTGAGCGAGAACGGCCCGGCACCGGCCTTGCCGATCTGGCCGGTGGCCAGATGCAGGTTGATCAGCGCGGCGTTTTTGTCGGTGCCGGCGCTGCTTTGGTTCAGGCCTTGGCAGTAGAGCGACAGTGTCGTGGCCCCTTGGCGATCACTCTGCGCAAACCAGCGGGCCGCTTGCACCAGATCGTCTTCGCGGATGCCGCACACCCGCGCCGCCTCGCGCGGTGTCCAAACGCGCACGGCGTCGCGCAGCGCTTCAAAGCCGCTGGTGTGGGCGGCGATGTAGGCCGGGTCGGTCAGACCCTCCCAGAGCATCAGGTGCAGCATGGCGTGGAACAGCGCCACGTCGGTGCCGGGTTGGATGTGCAGAAACAAGTCGGCTTGGCTGGCGGTTTCGGTGCGGCGCACATCGACCACGATCCAGCGCTGCGGCCGGTCCGCTGGCTTGGCACGCCGGGCGTCTTCCAGACGGCGAAACAGCACCGGGTGCGCCCAGGCCATGTTGCTGCCCGCCATGAAGACGGTGTCCGCGTGGTCCAGATCGGTGTAGCTGCACGGCGGCGCGTCGGCCCCCAGCGTGGCTTTGTAGCCCGCCACCGCGCTGCTCATGCACAGGCGCGAATTGGTATCGACGTTGTTGGTGCCGATCAGGCCTTTGGCGAGCTTGTTGTAGACGTAATAGTCCTCGGTGAGCAACTGGCCGGAGAGGTAAAAACCGACCGCATCGGGCCCGTGCTGCGTGATCGTGTCGGCCAAGCGCGTGGCGGCCAGATCAAGCGCGTCGTCCCAGCCCAGCGGCTGAGGTGGCGCACCGCGCACCAAGCGCTGCATGGGTTGCAGCAGTCGGGTGGCCAGCGTGACCGGCGCGCTTGCGGTCAGGTGCAGGGTCGAGCCCTTGGTGCAGAGCCGGCCGAAGTTGGCCGGATGCTCCGGGTCACCGCGCACCCCGGTGATCTGCACGCCGTCCGACTCGATCAGCACCCCGCAACCGACCCCGCAGTACGGGCAAGTGGAACGAGTGGTGCGGGGGGTCATGACATCAGCTCGTCAGCATCGAGGTGGATCTGGCCGTCTTGCACCTGCACCGCAAAGCGTGGGATGCAGCCCACATCGGGGGCGCGGGCACAACCGTCGGCCAAGTCGATCTGCCAGTTGTGCAGCGGGCAGGCGACCGTTTCACCGTGGACCAAGCCTTGGCTGAGCGGGCCGCCCTTGTGCGGGCAGCGGTCCACCAAGGCGAAGATCTTGTCTTCGGCGTTGCGAAACACCGCGACATCGATGTCGCCCGGGCGTTGGACGCGGCGCGCCCCAAGGCGCGGGATGTCTTCGACTCGGCAGATGGGGATCCAGCGGCGGCTCATGCTTGGGCTCCTTGGAGGGTGGGTAGGGCTTGGAACTGGCGCACATCGACGCCCGCCTTGGCCGACTCCAGCCAAGGATCGGGCGCGCCGTCGAGGGCAAATTGCAGCCGCTCCCACAGCTCAAGCCGTCGCTCGGGCCGCTCAACGATCTGCGCCTTGATGTGATCCAAGCCAACGCGGGCGATGTAATGCACCGTGCGCTCCAGGTACCAGCCGTCTTCGCGGTAGAGCTGGAGAAAAGCACCGGCGTGGCTCATCACCTCTTCAGCGGTCTTGACCTTGACGAGGAACTGCGCGACTTCGGTTTTGATGCCGCCGTTGCCGCCGACATAGATTTCCCAGCCCGAATCGACGCCGATCACGCCGACATCCTTGATGCCGGCTTCGGCGCAGTTGCGCGGGCAGCCCGAGACCGCCAGCTTGACCTTGTGCGGGGCGTACATCGCCCAGAGCGCACGCTCCAGCCGCTGACCCATCGCGGTCGAATCCTGCGTGCCGAAACGGCACCAATCGCTGCCGACGCAGGTTTTGACGGTGCGGGTGGACTTGCCGTAGGCAAAGCCCGAAGGCATGCCAAGGTCGGCCCAGACGCCGGGCAAATCCTCTTTCTTGACGCCGAGCAAGTCGATGCGTTGACCGCCGGTGACCTTGACGGTCGGGATGGCGTATTTGTCGGCCACATCGGCGATGCGGCGCAGATCGGCCGCGTTGGTCTCGCCGCCCCACATGCGCGGCACCACCGAATAGGTGCCGTCTTTTTGGATGTTGGCGTGGCTGCGCTCGTTGATGAGTCGGCTTTGCGGGTCGTCTTCGGCCTCCTTGGGCCACGTCGAGATCAGGTAGTAGTTCAGCGCCGGGCGACAGCTGGGGCAGCCGCTGGGGGTTTTCCAGCCCAGGGCCTGGTAGACGCCGTGGACGCCGTCCAGACGCAGCAGTTTTTGGCTGCGTATGGCGTCGCGCACGTCTTGGTGGCTCAGATCTGTGCAGCCGCAGACCGCCTTTTTCTTCGGCGTGCTGGAGTAGTCGCCACCCGCAGTGAACATCAGCAACTGCTCGACCAGCCCGGTGCAAGAGCCGCACGAGGCGCTGGCCTTGGTGTGCTTGCGCACTTCATCCAAGGTGAACAGGCCCTTGTCTTTGATGGCCTTGCAGATCGCTCCCTTGGTCACACCGTTGCAGCCACAAACCTCATCCGCATCGGCCATCGCCGCCGCTTTGCTGTGACCTTGGTGGCCCACGTCGCCGATGTGGCTTTCACCAAACATCAGCTTGTCGCGGATGTCGTGGATCTTGCGGCCCTCGCGCAGCAGCTTGAAGTACCAACTGCCATCGACCGTGTCGCCGTACAGGCACGCGCCGACCAGTTTGTCGTCTTTGATGACCAGCTTTTTGTACACACCGCCCACGGGGTCGCTGAGCACGATGTCTTCGGTGCCGTCCCCGCCGGTGAAGTCACCCGCGCTGAACAAGTCGATGCCGGTGACTTTGAGTTTGGTCGAGGTCTGGCTGCCTTGATAGCGCCCGATGCCCAGCTCGGCCAGATGGTTGGCGCAGACCTTGCCTTGCTCGAACAGCGGTGCCACCAGCCCGTAGGCCACGCCGCGATGGCTGGCGCATTCGCCCACGGCGTAGATGCGGGCATCGGTGGTGGTTTGCAGCGTGTCGCTGACCTTGATGCCGCCCCGGCCATCGTGGTCGCAGAGCAGGCCCATCGACTTGGCCAGCGCGGTGTTGGGCCGGATGCCGGCCGCCATCACCACCAGATCGGCCGGGATCTCGCGGCCGTCCTTGAACTGCACAGCCATCACCCGGCCTGACTTGCCGCCCTCTTTGTCACCGATCAGGGCGGCGGTCTGCACGCTGAGCTCGAACTTGAGGCCGCGCTCTTCAAGCGACTTTTGCAGCAGCCGGCCCGCCACGTCGTCAAGCTGGCGCTCCATCAACCACGGCGAGAGATGCACCACCGTGACGTGCATGCCGCGCAGCATCAAGCCGTTGGCCGCTTCCAGCCCGAGCAGGCCGCCGCCGATCACCACCGCATGGCGATGCGTCTTGGCGGTGTCGATCATCGTTTGGGTGTCTTGGATATCGCGGTAGGCGATCACGCCTTCCAAGTCCTTGCCGGGGACGGGCAGGATGAAGGGCGTCGAGCCGGTGGCGATCAGCAGCCGGTCGTAGTCGGCGCTTAAGGGTTGGCCTTGGCCATCGACGGCATGAACGACGCGCTGCTTGCGATCCACCTTGACCACTTGGGTGCCCAAGTGCAGCCGGATGCCGTGCTCGGCGTACCAGCTCAAGGGGTTCAGGATGATCTGGTCGAGGGTCTGCTCGCCGGCCAGCACGGGGCTCAGCAGGATGCGGTTGTAGTTCGGGTGCGGTTCAGCACCGAACACGGTGATGTCGTAGCGCTCAGGGGCCAGTTTGAGCAGCTCTTCGAGCGTGCGCACGCCGGCCATGCCGTTGCCGATGAGCACAAGTTTTTGGGGCTTCGTGATCGCCATGACAGATCAGTCCTTTCTGAGGGCGGCAGCCGTCCGCACGCCGGCAATGGGCGGGGGCGAGCAGGGATAAGCCGGGGGGGTGGGGTGGTGAAGCTGAGGCCGAGCGGCATCAGGGGTGGTGCAGGGGGCGGTGTTCACCAAGGCGGTGCGTCGTTGCACCTTGGCCCGTCTTATGCAAGCCCCATGCCATCCTGATTCAGAATGCCCGCATGACTGATGCCTTGCGTGATGCTTTGAGTGATGCTTTGTATGTTTGGACCCCTGACGACGCCGCCAAGGCGCTTTGGCAGGGCAGTGCGGCCGGAGCGAGCCGATTTGCGGATCCCGCTGTCACGCTGATCAGCGATCTGGCGGCCTTGCCCATGCACTCAGCTGGTGCGCCTGCTGTGCTTGAGGCACCGAGCGCGCTCATCGTTTTGCAACCTGAGTGGTGCGCCTTGGCCGCAGAGATCGGGGCGCATCGGCCGGTCAGTCTGATCTGCGCGCCCTTTGACGTGGCCTTGATGACCGCGTTGCTGGCGCAGGGCGTGAGTGGCTGGTGGCCGCTGGCGGTGTTGGCGGACCCCACCGCGTTGCACGCCGCGCTGGCGCTGGATGCGGCGCGCTGGCGTTGCCAGCGTACACAGCACGCTGAGCTGGGACGGGTGCGTGAACAGCTTGACGAGCGCAAGTGGGTGGACCGGGCCAAGGGTTTGCTGATGCAGGCGCGCGGTATCCATGAAGACGAGGCCTTTCGGCTGCTGCGCGGCGCGGCGATGCATACCCATGCGCGCATGGGCGAGGTGTCGCGTTCGGTGGTCGAGGCGGCGCGCTGGGCCGAGGCCATCAACCGCGCCGGGCAGTTGCGCATGCTCTCGCAGCGGTTGATCAAACTGGCAGCGCAACGCTTGGCGGGTATCGAGGTCACGGCGGCCCGTCAAGCGCAAGAGCAAGCCGCGCAGCGGGTGCAAGAGAATTTGGCGCTGCTGGGCGCGCTGGATGCCAACCCACAGGAGGCTGCCTGGGCACCCGTTTGGCAGCAAACCTTGGCGGCTTGGGCCGCCTTGCAGCCGCTGCTGGCCCAGCGCCCCAGCCCGGCCATGCTGCGCCGGGCCGATGCCCACGCCGAAACCTTGCTGCACGCCGCCGAAACCCTGACCAGCGCGCTCGAAGACGGCGGTGCGCGCCGCGCCTTGCACATCATCAACGTGTGTGGCCGCCAGCGCATGCGGGTCCAACGTTTGGCCAAGGAAGCCCTGCTGGCCAGCATCCTTGATGACCGTGCCACGGATAGCGTGCCGGCTTTGCTCAACGACTTTGAGGCCGCCTTGCTGGAGCTTGAACGCGCCCCCCTTTCGACCGCCGAGATCCGCGCCGCCCTGAGCGATGTGCGCGAAGTTTGGCTGCACCTGCTACGCGGCCTGCGCAGCCTCGACACCCCCGACGGCCGCACCGCCCTGTCCCACGCCGCCGACACCCTGCTCGATCTCCTCGACCGCATGACCGCCTCTTACGAGCACAGCTTGCAGGTGATCATGGCGTGAGGATGGTCGGCATGTTTACGCCCGCTCCACATGCCTTTGCCGGGTGTAGAGGAAGTCGATCACCGCTTTGCGGTAGTTGAGGTAGGCGGTGCTTTCGGCCAGGGCGACGCGTTCGCGGGGGCGGGGGAGATTGACGTGGAGGATGTCGCCGATGGTGGCGGCGGGGCCGTTGCTCATCATGACGATGCGGTCTGAGAGCAGCACGGCTTCATCGACGTCGTGGGTGACCATCACGGTGGTGCATTGGTTCTTGGCCACCAAGGTGAGGAGCTCGTCTTGGAGCTTGGCGCGGGTCAGGGCGTCGAGCGCGCCGAAGGGCTCGTCGAGCAGCAAGACCTTGGGTTGCATCGAAAGTGCCCGGGCGATGCCGACGCGCTGCTTCATGCCGCCCGAGATTTCGCCGGGGCGTTTGTCGCCGGCGTGGCTCAGGCCGACCATCTCGATGGCGGCTTCGGTGCGGTGGCGCAGTTGCACGCGGTTCTCACGCGCACCAAAAACGCGCTCTACGGCGAGGTAGACGTTTTCAAAGCAAGTGAGCCAAGGCAGCAGCGAGTGGTTTTGGAACACCACCGCGCGCTCTGGGCCGGGGCCGGCGATTTCGCGGTTGGCGCACAGCAGCACGCCTTCGGTGGGCAGGGTCAGGCCGGCGATCAGGTTCAGCAGGGTCGATTTGCCGCAGCCCGAATGGCCGATCAGGGTGATGAACTCGCCTTGGGCGACGCTGAGGGTGATGTCCTTGAGCGCACAGAACGGCCCCCGGTCGGTGTCGAAGCTTTGTTCGACCTGCTGAATGTCGAGATAGCGTTGCATAAAGCTTTACCTTGAAGGGGTCAGGATGGGGTGTCGCTGTAGCTGAGCGCGCGGGCCAAACTCATCAGGGCGTATTCCAAGGCCATGCCAACCGCGCCGATGACGACGATGGCGATCAGGATGTGGTTGACGTTCAAGTTGTTCCACTCATCCCAAACCCAAAAGCCGATGCCCACACCGCCCGTCAGCATCTCGGCGGCGACGATCACCAGCCAAGCGGTGCTGACGGCCAAGCGCACGCCAGTCAGCACGTGGGGCAGGGTGGCGGGCAGCAAGATGGTGGTGAAGATCTTCCACTCCGAGAGCTGCAACACCCGCGCCACGTTCATGTAGTCCTGCGGGATGCGCTGCACGCCCGCAGCGGTGTTGATCACCATCGGCCAGATGGAGCAGATGAACAGCGTCCAGATGGCCGCCGGGTTGGCCGATTTGAAGACCAGCAGACCAATGGGCAGCCACGCCAGCGGTGAGACCGGGCGCAGCAAGCTGATGATGGGCGAGGTCATGCGATTGAGCAGCTCGAAGCGGCCGATGACAAAGCCGAGCGGGATGCCGACCAAGGCCGCCAAGCCGAAGCCCAGCCCGACCCGTTGCAGTGAGCCGAGCAAGTTCCAGCCGATGCCCTGATCGTTCGGCCCCTTGCGATAGAACGGGTCTGAGAACAGCTCGACCGCTGAGGCCCACGTGCTGGCCGGCGTGGGAAAGCTCTCGCTCTTTTGCGTCAGCAAAAACCACAGGCCGATCAGCAGGGCAAAGCCGGCGATGGGGGGCAGAAAGCGCATCGCCAGCTTGCGCAGACGGCGGCGGCGAAGTCGAAGCGTGGAAGAGTCGGGGCTGCTCATGGCGCGGTCCATCAAGGTGGGTGGTCCGTGATCTGGCTCAGGCGTGGATCTTGAAACTGTCGGCGTACTTCTTGGGCTCTTTGCCGTCCCAGACCGTGCCGTCGATCAGCTTGCTGCTGCGCATCACTTCTTTGGGCACGGAGACGCCGGCCGCAGCCGCGCCTTGGCGGTAAAGCTCGATCTGATTGATTTGCTTGGCCACGCCGAGGTAATCGGGGTGCTCTTTGAGCAAGCCCCAGCGCTTGTGCTGGGTCAGGAACCACATGCCGTCCGAGAGGTAAGGCAGGTTGACCGCGCCGTCGCGGAAGAACGCCATCGGGTGCGCATCGCTCCAAGTCTTGCCCAAGCCGTTTTGGTACTTGCCTTGGATGCGCTGGTTGATCACGTCCACGCTGGTGTTGACGTAGGACTTGTCGGCGATGGTAGCCGCCATTTTGTCGCGGTTGGCGGCGTTGGCGTCGATCCAGCGGCTGGCTTCCAAAATGGCGGCGATCACCGCGCGGCAGGTGTTGGGGTTTTTCTTGACGAACTCAGCCGTGCTGCCCAAGACTTTTTCAGGGTGATCGGTCCAGATGTCTTGGCTGGTGGTGGCGGTGATGCCGATGCCGTCAGCGATGGCGCGGTGGTTCCAGGGCTCGCCCACGCAGTAGCCGTCCATGTTGCCCACGCGCATGTTGGCCACCATTTGCGGCGGCGGCACGGTGATGACCTTGGCGTCCTTGAGCGGGTCGATGCCGTGCGTGGCCAGCCAGTGGTAGAGCCACATGGCGTGCGTGCCAGTCGGGAAGGTCTGCGCGAAGGTGTATTCACGTTTTTCGCGCTGCATCAGTTTGGCCAGCCCGGCCCCATCGACCGCGCCCTTGTCGGCCAGCGCTTTGGAGAGCGTGATGGCTTGGCCGTTTTGGTTCAGCGTCATCAGCACCGCCATGTCTTTTTTGGTGCCGCCCACGCCCAGATGCACGCCGTAGACCAAGCCGTAAAGCACATGGGCGAAGTCCAGCTCGCCGTTGACCAGCTTGTCGCGCACCGAGGCCCACGAGGCTTCTTTGGTGGGGATGATCTTGACGCCGTACTTCTCGTCGAACTTCAGCACCGAGGCCATCACCACGCTGGCGCAGTCGGTGAGCGGAATGAAGCCGATGCGCACTTCCTTCTTCTCCGGCGCGTCTGAGCCGGCTGCGAACACCGACAGCGGGGCCGCCAACGGCGCCAATGGAGCCAATGTGGCGGCTGCGGCTTGCAGCACGCTGCGGCGGCTCAGGGTCGAGGTGGGCTTCAGATCCATGGTGGGCTCCAGCAAAGGGTGAGGCAGAAAACAAAAAGCGCCCGTGCGTCCCAAGCACTCACCCGCATCGGGTGAGACGTTGATCCACACGGACGCCAGGGTCCGGTAGGCGAAAAGCTTGCTCACCCGCCGTTGGGTGGCTCGCCTTGCGCTTGCGCCCACGAAGGGCTCATGCCCTCATCTCTAGCGAGATCCATGCCAGCCTAGGGAGAACCCGAGGACGGTGATATGCACACTTTTGGGGGTGTCGCGGGTGACCTAGCGGGCGATCAAGCGCTCTTGGCGCGATCAGCGCCCCGGTGTGGTGCGCTGTGCGAAGGTGATTCCGATCTGGGAAGCGCACGTATCATTCCGGCTTCTATCGGTCTCGGCCCACCAAGATGTCTCAAGCCGCCCAATCCTCCCATGCACCATCGACCAACGAAGCTTTTGCCCGCGTCAAGATCGATGCCTTGTTGACGGCTCAGGGCTGGAACACGCAAGACACCCGTGCGGTGCGTTTCGAGGTTGCCACGCCGGATGGCAAACGGGCGGATTACGTGCTGTGTGATCGACACGGCCGGGCCATGGCGGTGATCGAGGCCAAGCGCTTTTCGGTCCAGCCAGGCGAGGCGGCGCAGCAGGCGCGGCATTACGCCCAACAACTTGGCGTGCCGTTCGTCTTTCTTTCCAACGGTGCCGAAGTCCAGTTCTGGGAATGGGCGCGAGAGGCCTTCCCTCATTCCGTCAAAACCTTCTTCCGGCAGGACGATCTGGAGCGCCGTGCGGCCTCTCTTCAGGTGCGGCGTGACCCGCTGAGCATCCCGATTGATCGGCGCATCGTTGAACGGGACTACCAAATCGAATGTCTGGATACCCTGTGCCGTGAGATTGCATTGGGTCGGCGCAAGTTGCTGGTGGAAATGGCCACGGGCACCGGCAAGACCCGCACCGCAGCGGCTTTCATCAAGCGGATGTTTGATGCCAACCAGTTCACCCGCGTGTTGTTTCTGGTGGATCGCATCCCCTTGGCCAAGCAGACCGAAGACGCCTTTGCCGAGCATCTGCCGGATTACCCGGCCTATGTGCTGCGCGCTGGGCGGCGTTTTCAGGATGAGAAGCGCATCACCATCACGACGCTGCAAAGCATGGTCAACCTCTACGCCGAGTATTCGAGCGGCTACTTCGATCTGATCATCAGCGACGAATGCCACCGCAGCATCTACGGTCAGTGGAGCGGGGTGCTGCGGCACTTTGATGGGGTGCAGATCGGCTTGACGGCCACGCCCTGCGTCGCCGCAGCTTCGGAGGATGGTGACGACGAGGAAGACCGCGCCTTTGTGCGCGACACCTTGCGGTTTTTCGAGGTGGAAAAACCGACGTTCTCCTACAAGCTCAAAGACGCCATCCGCGACGCGCACTTGGTGCCTTATCAGATCTACAAGGCCAAGACAGTCAAGACCGCTGCTGAAGGTGGGTTCGAGGTGCGTCGATCCGAGCTGGATTGGAGCGCGATGGATGACGCAACCCGGGGCGAATTCGAGCAAGTGTTTGGCGACAAGGACAAAGTCATCGTTGATCCGTCGTCCTTGGAGCGGCGCTTCACCATCCCGGAGCGCAACCGCGCCATCGTGCGTGAGTTCAAGCAGGTGCTGGACCATGGTTTTGTGGATGCTCGGGGCGTGCTGCGCAAACCCTTGCTGGGCAAAACCATCGTGTTTGCCGTCAACAAGCGCCATGCCGAGACGCTGGCCAAGATGTTCGACGAGGCCTTTGCGCACCTCAAGCCTTCGCCCGAGATCCGGGTGGCCGACTATGTGGTCAGCGGTCAGGGGCAAGACGATTCGGTGGATGCGATGGCCAAGATCCGGCGCTTCAAGAAAGAACCCCTGCCGCAGATCCTCGTCTCGGTGAACATGCTCGACACCGGCTTTGACTGCCCCGAGGTGGTGAATCTGGTGTTTGCCCGCTTCACCCGCTCCAGCATCCTTTATCAACAGATGCGCGGCCGGGGTACGCGCAAGGCGCGCAACAAGCCGGTTTTTACCCTTTTCGATGTCGTGGGGGTCTGCGATTACCACGGTGACGACGACGCCTACGCTGAAGGCGGGCCGGTGCTGGCCCGGCAGGCGCGGCGCAAGTACGAACCGCGTCGGCTGCTCTCGCTGGATGTGGATGACCACATCGACCCGACCACCCGTGCCTGGGTGACGGTGGACGAAGACGGCAACATGGTGTTCCCAGAGGTCTCGCAACAGCGCAGTGCCGAGCTGGGTGCCCGCTTCGAGGCGTGGTTTCTGGCGCTTCAAGCCAACCCGGCTGCCGCCCCGAACCCCGGTGAGGAAACTTGGCTGCGCATGATCGGCAACCAGTTCCGCGCCAATCCGGAGCAGTACGCCGAGCCGCACGACGGGCCATGTCCAGCCTTCATGGTCGAGCAGTTCGCCTTTCATCCCTTCCAGCAACTCGGCGGCTTGGCCCAAGCCGTGCGGGTCTTTGGTGGTCACGAGCGCATGCAGTCCCTGATCGACAGCCTGAACGCTCATATGTTTGCCCTTCCAGATCGGCCTGCCAGTGAACCGGCGCGGTCATCGACCACCGGGCATTTCTATGCCCAGTGAAGAGCAAATTCTTCAGCAGCGTGTCCAAGCCGCCCGGGTGCGCAGGACCCTGCACGACCTGTATCAGCGAATACCGCCGTTGGGTCGTGCCAAGCCGGGTGAACTGACGTTCCGCCTTTTCAAAGGCCAACATGCCAACTACGGTGCTGCTCTGTTCCGTTACATGGCTTGCACAGCGGTTCATCGCAAATACGAGATGGCAGGGCATGCTGGACTGGCGGCTGAGTTGCTGTTCATCCGCGAGACCCTCGCCAGGATCTGTGCCAGTGGTCATGAACCCTCTTGGTCGGACACCACGGATGCATTCCATAGAAATTTCCGCAGGCGAACCAAGCGGCTCCGTGTTCATGCCACCCGTGACGACTACGGTGACCCGGATCTCCAGATCTGCTTTATCTCTTGCAGAGGGTTTGCCTTTGGGGCCACACCTTGGGTCTGCCAGCAGCCCGATTGGCGCTATCGCTGGACGCCGGTGGGTCTGACCCGTCTGCGCTTCATGATCGACTGCTGGGATGCCTATTCACGCTGCGACTTCACACCCGAGGACTGGCTGATCGGTGTGAACGACTTTCCTTTATCTGACTTCCTTGCGAGCTGATTGATGCCTTTGACTCCCGATATGCGTCGGTCGATTGACCAGATCCGCGATTACCTCTATGGCGGGGGCTATCCCGACCCGGTCAACAACGCTGAACAGTTGTCTTTCCTGTTTTTCTTCTATCTGGTTGAAGGGATCGATGCCGAGAACACGCTGCGGGCTAAGGTGCTTAAAAAGCCTTACACCAGCTTGTTTGACGGTTTTTGGAAGTTGCGCAATCCGCTCAATGCTCTCAACCCCGGCGAAACCACCTTGGACCGCGACGAGTTTCGTTGGTCGGTGTGGGCCAAGGCCTTGTCGGGCGAGGCGCTGGTGCGCTTTGTGCGCGACGAGGTGTTTGCCTTCTTTGCCGAACTGGGCCAAGGCTCGGCGCACGATTTCATGCGCGGTGCGCGCTTGACCATCGACGACCCGACGGTGCTAACCCAAGTGATCACGTTGGTGGACGGGTTGCGGCTGGATGCCTCCGATTCGGACACCAAGGGCGATTTGTTCGAGCATGTGTTGCGCCAGATTCGCCAAGCGGGTGAGCTGGGGCAGTTCCGCACCCCACGCCATGTGATCCGCGCCATCGTCGAAATGATCGACCCGAAGGTGGGCGAAACCATTTGCGACCCTGCCGCAGGGACAGCCGGTTTTTTGGTGGCCGCCTACAACCACATCCGTCTGGCCCATTCTTCGCCAGCGGCCATCACCGAGGTGGACATGGACGGCAAGGTGCAGCGCCGGGGTCTGGGTGACAAGCTCTCGTCAGCCCATGTCTCAGCCTTGCAGAGCGCGACCTTTTTTGGCAACGACGTGGACCCGAAGATGGTGCGTCTGGCCACGATGAATCTGACGCTGCGCGGTTTGCCGGATGTGCGCATCTTGCTGCGCAATGCGCTCACCACCACGCTGGACGTCGAGCGCAAGGCCGCGTTGGGGTTGCCCACTGAGGGCTATCACGTGGTGCTGGCCAACCCACCTTTTTC
This sequence comes from Leptothrix toolikensis (SeqCode), assembly GCF_057922285.1. Taxonomy (NCBI): domain Bacteria; kingdom Pseudomonadati; phylum Pseudomonadota; class Betaproteobacteria; order Burkholderiales; family Sphaerotilaceae; genus Leptothrix; species Leptothrix toolikensis (SeqCode). The sequence continues at coordinate 16,647 of NZ_JBYSVC010000010.1, read as the reverse complement.
GGGCCGGGTGGACAAGGACCGCATCGTCGAAGATGTGAAGGTGGGCAGCACCACGGCCACCGAGTTGCTGTTCCTGAAATCGATGATCGACAGCCTGCGCCCCGGTGGCCGCTGCGGTGTGATCGTGCCCGAGGGGGTGTTGTTTGGCTCGACGGGTGCGCACAAGGAGCTGCGCCGCCAGCTGATCGAGAACCACCGTGTCGAGGCGGTGCTGAGTCTGCCCGGCGGGGTATTTCAGCCCTATTCGGGCGTCAAGACCTCGGTGCTGTTCTTCCGCAAGGGTGGCTCGACCGAGCGCGTGCTGTTTTTGCATGCTGATAACGACGGCTACAAGCTCGACGCCAATCACGACACGGCCATCGAGGCCGATGACTTCCCCACCCTGAAAGCCGCCTACGCCAACCGGGCTGCGCTGGCCGATCAGTGGCAAAGCCGCGACCCTGACGCCGAATGGTGTGAAAAGTGGTGGGTCGCCGATACCCCAACCCTGCGCGCCAACGATTTCAACCTCTCGGCCAGCCGCTATCGCCCCATGACCCAAAAGCAGGTCACTCACCGCAACCCGCTTGAACTGCTGGACGAACTGGCCGCGATTGAAGTGGAGATTGCGGAGGAAGTTGAAGCGTTGAAGGCGGCGCTGGTGGAGTCGGCTGTATGACAGTAACGCGTGTTGTTTTGGCGGATGTATGTCGGCAAGACAGGAAAACTGTCAAACCCGGTGATCAATCAGCGTTGCGCTACATCGGCCTTGAGTCCATCGAGGCTCAGACCGGGCAGTTTTCTGAGGGTGAGCTATCAAAAACGCCGGATGCGCCACTGGCCAACAGCTTTCTTTTTGGTCAAGAACATGTCCTCTACGGCAAGCTCCGGCCCTACTTGAATAAGGTGGTGGTGCCTGATTTCACAGGCAAGTGCTCAACTGAGATCATTCCCTTACGACCGAATGAGCGCCTTGATCGGCGTTATCTCGCCTATTTCCTTCGATCACCGCATGTTGTTGCCAGCATTTCTGAAAAAACAGCGGGTGCGCGAATGCCTCGTGCCGATATGAACTATGTTCTCGGCCTTCAAATGCTTTTGCCTCCGTTGGCTGATCAACACCGTATCGTTGACCTACTCTCCCGCGCCGAAGGCATCGTTCGCTTGCGACGAGAAGCCCAAAAGAAAGCCGCCGAGCTAATTCCGGCGATTTTTATGGAGATGTTTGGGGAGCCGGTGAGTTATAAAAAATATTTACCAATAAGACCAATTTCAGATTTCGTTGCAAGATTTGATGGTGGAAAAAATATTCAATCTGGCGGCGATAAAAATCAAAAACTACGCATACTAAAGGTTAGTGCGGTGACTTCAGGCTTGTATCTTGAAAATGAGAGCAAACCAGCACCAGATTGTTATAAACCACCAGAAGGCCACTTGGTTCGCCAAGGAGATTTTCTCTTTTCTCGTGCGAATACGGTTGATTTGGTTGGTGCCACAGCCGTCGCTTGGTCCACCAACGGAAGAACGTTGTTGCCAGATAAGGTATGGCGTTTTGTTTGGGCCGAAGATGTTGATATTAGATACATGCATGCACTTTTTCAAACAAGACCAGTTCGCCGTAAATTAAGTTCACTCGCATCTGGCACAAGTGATTCCATGAGAAATATATCTCAAGCGAAATTGTTTAATTTATGTTTGCCCATAGCCGACTTGGCTTCTCAAAGAATTTTTGGCCAGCATGCAGAAGCTGTTTGGGCTATAGAGCAACAACAAAAGAAGGCGCTAGAAAAAGCGCATGAAACCTTTGAGGCATTGCTTGGGTGGGCGTTTGAGGGGTAACCGACATGCATCCTTTGATTGGGGCCGGTTTGGTCGCCACCGTGGCTTGGTTGTTGGATGACGGGGAGGAAAAAAGAATGGCGGAGTTACAGAAACAGTTCGAGGCTTTCCATGGGCGCATCCAATTGGATGATGCGGACGAGAAAGCCAAGCTGCGCGGGAAGCGCGACATGCTGCTTGAGGCGCTAAAGCAGCGATTGCCCAGCGACGTGCCCAAGTTCGAGTGTTTTCTTCAAGGCAGCTACGCCATGAACACGGGCACCAAGCCCATGGACGTGGATTACGACATCGACGTGGGATTGATTTTTGATTGCCCGCGCAGCAAATACCCTGATCCGGTGATCTTGAAAAAGAAGGTCCGTGACGCCCTCTTGCAAGGAGCCCGGACCGTCAAGATTCGGCGCTCCTGCGTGACCGTGCAATATCAAAACAATGGCGAACCCGCCTACCACGTCGATCTGGCGATCTACGCCCAACGCACCGACGGAAAACTGGATATTGCCAAAGGCAAAGAAAACTCCAAAGACCCATTCAGGGTTTGGGAGTTATCCGACCCCAAAGGCCTGAAGGATCGTATCAACGGACAATTCAGTGGTGAAGATTTGGCCCAATACCGGCGCTGTATCCGCTATCTGAAACGTTGGCGCGATGTGCAGTTCAGCTCCGGGGCACCGCTCAGCATTGCGTTGACAGCGGCGGCGTTTCATTGGTTTCGACCCTATCAGTCATTTTTTGTCGGAAATTATTCGGACCTTTTGGCCATACGCAATTGGGTCAAGGCCATGTTGGAAGAATTCAGCAGTGTCATGCACGACAACGAAAGGGCCAGCCGAATCAAGATTCAGTTGCCCGTGAATCCAACCAATGATCTGATGGCTGATGTGAGTAATATCCAGATGAATACCTTCAAACAAAAGCTCGAAAAGCTGCATCAAGCTCTGGCGGCTGCCAATCAATCCGAATCAACCGATCAAGCCATCAAAGATCTGGAAAAGTTGTTTGGACCTGAGTTTTCTGCTTGACTGGAAGTCCTTCGATGGAACCCAGCAAAAGCAAAAATGTCCGAGTTCCGATTTCGGAGAGAGTGCGTGCTTCTCTTTGGGTCGCAGCCGGTGGGCGATGCGAGTTTTGCGGTTGCAACAAGCCCCTTGATAAAAACATCCTCACGCAGCAGAAAGTTTTCCTAGGGCAGCACGCGCACATCATCGGCGACAGCGCTGATGGCCCTCGGGGAGATCCGGAACTTTCCAAAAAGCTGGCCCATGACCCCGCCAACTTGATGCTTCTTTGCCAGCCCTGCCACACGACGATCGACCGACTGGAAAAGGACTACGGCGTCGAGGCCCTGCGGCGTATGAAAAAGCGCCATGAAGACCGGATTCAGCTCCTGTACGACATCGTGCCCACCCAACGCAGCGTGCCCGTCGTTTTTCGCCATCCGATCAAACGCACCCATGTGCCTGAGTTTTCGGATCAATCGGTGCAGGCTGCCATCCTCAAGAACTCGGATTTTCTCCACGCCCCGCGCGAGCACCGCATTTCGCTGGATTTCAGAAACCGATCCACACGGGAAGATGACCCTCGCTATTGGGCAGAGGCTGCCCAACAGATGAAAGATGAATTTAGCAGCAAGTTGAATCACGTCAGCCACGATGAACGGCCCGAGCACTTCTCGGTCTTTGCCTTCGCACCGATGCCGCTCAACATGCAGCTTGGCATTTTGATCGGCAACAAATCGGAAGCCGCGATCTATCAGTGGGATCGGGTTCACGAAACATGGCAACAGCCGTCGCCCCGCACCTTCGAGCCCCAAACCATCCAGACCGAGATTCCGACCGATTTGACTGAAGAAGTGGCGTTGACCTTCTCGCTGAGTGCCGAAGTTTCGACGTCGGCAGTCAAAGATGTCGTCGGATATATGCCCGTTATTCGCTGCGGGGTTGCCAACCCCACGCCGATGCTCGTCGAAGACCAAAACGATCTCCGTCATTTCCGCACCCAAGTCACGGCCCTGATGGCACAGATCAGGAATCAGGGCGTCCGCCGCGTGCATGTCTTTCCCGCCATGCCCTTGTCCATGGCGGTCGAGTTCGGGCGGCAGATCCTGCCCAAAGCCGATCCGACCATCACCGTCTGGGATTACCAAGATGCCAGCCGCTTTGTACAGACGATGGATTTGGTGGTTTGATGCCACTCGACAGCGTGCCCATGCGCACAGCCCTTCGACAAGCTCAGGGCGAACGGAGCCTAGAGAGTGCCTACGGGCATTGGCGATGGGCGGCGACGTTGCCGATCAGCCGAGCTTGGCGGCCGGTGATGTCGTCGGAGTGCAAAACGCAGCGCAGGATGCTGCAAAACGTCAGGCGTGGCAAGGTCTGAGATAGCAAGGTTTTTCGCCCCGCTTGAGCCTGCTTGCGTAGATCGAAGGCATCCAGCATGTCGAGACTGCTGAAATCGACCCAGGTCGGTTGGGCCATCACGCCACCCGGCACACCCACAAAATAGCCTGATCGGGGTGGCCCCGAGCTACAGGCTGGCTCTTCTGTCAAACCATGCGATTTCGACGTGAATACGGCCGTCACCGCATCGCCACAGTTTTCATCGACCGCCAACACCAAGACGTATTTGCGCTCGCATCCGCCCGTTTGGCGGTTGAGGTAATAGCAGTCGTCCTGCCAGATCTGGCCGGGTGCAGCCGTGGGGGATGCCATCCGCAAGATCAGTAGATATCGGCCGAACGGGCAGATTGCAAGGCGCTGCGATACATGGCCTGCTCTTGAGCGATTTGCAGCAACTGCTCCCGCAGGGGTTCGGTATCGCCGAGAGCCAGCTCATAAGGAATGGGTGCATGAGCCCCCTGACCATCGCGCCAAACCTTGTCCCAGGCCCCGTTTTGCTCGTGAGTCACATCGATCATCTTCGGAGAGAAGGTTTCGCGATAACGCTGCGCAATCTCGTCCAAGATGCGCAATTGCCGAGGTGTGAACTCATCAGGATCGAACCGAACGCCGTCCTGAAGCCTGACCGTCTGGCGATCAAAGTCGATCACACGCTCCTCGACGATGCGGACCAGACCCGCCAGATCGTCCCCCAGCTCCTCCCACTCTTCCATCAGCTCAATGGGCACCGGACCAAACTTCCACGCCTGATAGTCCAAGCCCGTTGCGCTCTTGCCAGTCTGGCGAAAGTGCTCGAAGTCAAACAGATAGAGCAGCTTGAACAGCTTGATCTTGCCGCAGTGCTGCGTATGGGCTGCGAAGTACACGACCGCCTGCAACAGACGTTTGCGCTCAGAGCGGGTCAGGACGGTCATGGGTGTGTGGCGCATCAAGAAAGGTCGGATTGTCCGTGCCGGTGGAGGTTAGGTCAACTTCAGGGCAAACGGGGCTTCGGCATGTCTTGGGCCAGTGTTTGCACCACCACCTTGTGGCGTTCGACTCGCCAGGGCAGATCGGCATAGGGTTTGGTCGTGCGCGCGTCTTTGCGTCTTCAGCTCGCCTCGTTCTTCTTGCCAAAGCGCTTCCACGCCCAGCCGGCCAGCGGGATCAGGATCAGGGTGAGGAGCTTGTCCCAGTTTTTGAGGGCGAAACCCAGGACTTGGGCGCTGAAGGAGGGCTCAGGCGGAGGCGGTGGGGTGAGGACGGCGACGCTGATTTTGCGGTCGAGGGACTGGATGATTTGCGCGCCGCCGTTCAGGGCGGAGTAGATCGTCAGCAGCAAGGTGCGCTCGCCCGCGACCTTGGGTTGGATGATCCATTTCCATTCGACATCGCGGCCTTCGAGCACTTGTTGGGCTTGCTTGCCGGGCGGGGTGATGTCGAAATCGGTTGAGCTGAGCTCAGCGCTGAGCTGGCTGCTGAGGTCGAGCGTGGTGGCTTGGGTGGCACCGCTGCTGGGCAGGTGTTTTGCCAGCTCGTCAAAGTGCGCTGGGTTGAGCGTGACCCGCAGCGTGATGGTGGCGGATTCGCCCATCAGCATGCTGCCGGGGGTGTTCCAAGCGACCTTGGCCGGCTGGAGATCTTCAGCCGGGGCGGGGGCGGGGGCGGCTGTGGGTGCGGTTTCTTGGTGGGGCACGGTTGCGGTTGCAGCTGTTGCCTTGGGGGCGGCCGCAGGTGGCACCGGCGGTGCTGGTGGGCGTGGTTCAGGCTTCGGCGCGGGGGCTGGCATGTCCAGGGTCACTTCGACCTGCGGCTTGGCGCGTTGCCCGCCGCCAGACGCTGAGCTTGATCCATAGCCCATGCCTGAGCCGCTGCCTGCGCCGGTCGGCGCAAGTGTGCCGAGCATGGCTTCGAAATCGGCGGCGGCGGCGGAGGTGTCGGCCGGTGGGCTTGGCGGGTTGGGTGTGCTTGGCAGGGGTGCCATGTTTGGGCAGCCGCTGAGGAGGAGCAAGGACAGCAGCGAACTTGCCGAGAAAAGAGCCAAACGGGCCAAGGGCTTCATGGGAACGGTCCGGGTCAGGGGCGGTGCGGGTCAGGGTGCGGGCCATTGTAGGTAAGCTCGGGCGCTGCTTTGTCCTTCGGGCCCATCCATGTCCACCCTGTTGTTGCTCCCTGAACCCATGGCGTTCTCACCCTTGGCGATCACCTTGGATCTGGACGACACCCTTTGGCCGATTGCGCCGGTGATCCATCAGGCCGAGCGGGTGCTGAATCACTGGCTGGCCGAGCACGCTCCAGCCACGGCGGCGATGTTTCCGCTGCCACGAATGCGCGAGTTGCGCCGCCAAGTGGGTGAGCGTGAGACGGCGCTGGCGCACGATTTGGGTGCGCTGCGACGCATCACCTTGCAAGAAGCGCTGCACGCGGCGGGCGAGGATCCGGGCTTGGCCGAGGCGGCCTTTGACATCTTCATCGCCGAGCGCCAAAAGGTGCGCTTTTTTGCCGATGTGGCCAGCGCCTTGGACCGGCTTGCTGCCCGCTGGCCGGTGTTGGGTTTGAGCAACGGTAACGCTGATTTGCGCGCCACGGGGTTGGATCGCTGGTTGATCGGCTGTGTCCACGCGCAGGACTGCGGCGTGGCCAAACCGGCGGCGCAGATTTTTGAGCACGCCTGCCAGCGTCTGGGTCTGCCTGCGCGCCACGTGCTGCATGTGGGGGACGACTGGCACTTGGATGTGCTGGGCGCGCAGGCAGCGGGCATGCCCACGGTGTGGGTGCAGCGGCCCGAAGATGCCAAGGCCCAAGCCGCGTTGGCGGCTGGGGCGCTCAACTTGTCGCTTTCACCGCCGCTTTCACAGCCCCATCACACCGTACACGACTTGCTGGCGCTGGCCGAGCTGCTCGGGGCGTGACGGGAGGGCTTGAGGCGATCTTTCGCTTTAGTCGAGCTTGCGCGGGCGCACCTTGCTGGCGGCTTCCTTGGCGCGCTGGCGAGCGACTTCGACCTCGGCGTCGAACGCCAAAGCCACACCCATGCGGCGCTTGACGAAGCTTTCCGGCTTGCCAAAGAGGCGCAGATCGGTGTTGGGCACGCGCAGCGCATCGGCCACACCGTCGAACACCATCGCGTGTGCCGTCACGCCGCCGTAGATCACGGCGCTGGCACCCGGGCTCTTGAGCTGGGTGTTGACCGGCAGGCCGAGGATGGCGCGGGCGTGCAGTTCGAACTCGCTTTGCCACTGAGTGATCATGGTGACCATGCCGGTGTCGTGCGGGCGCGGGCTGACTTCACTGAACCAGACCTCGTTGCCCTTGACGAACAGCTCGACCCCAAACAGGCCCAAGCCGCCGAGGTTGTCGGTGACGGTCTTGGCAATGGTGCGGGCCTTGTCCAGCGCGCTGGCCGACATCGGGTGTGGCTGCCAGCTTTCAACGTAGTCGCCGCTCACTTGGATGTGACCGATGGGGTCGCAGAAATGGGTCTCGGTCCGGCCATCCGCGCCCAAGGCACGCACGGTGAGTAAGGTGATTTCGTAGTCGAAGTCGATGAAGCCTTCGACGATCACCCGGCCTTTGGCGACACGACCACCGGCCATGGCGTAGTCCCAAGCCCGGGCGACATCGGCGGGGGTGTCGATCTTGCTCTGGCCCTTGCCCGAGCTGCTCATCACCGGCTTGACGATGCACGGGTAGCCGATGGCGGATTGACCGTGACCGGAGGAGGCCGCATCCGTGCCGTCGATGGCGGCTTGCAGCTCGGCCAGCGAGTCGCAAAAGCGGTAAGGACTGGTGGGCAGGCCCAGGGTTTCAGCGGTGAGGCGGCGGATGCCTTCGCGGTCCATGGTCAGCCGGGCGGCGCGGGCCGTTGGGATGACGCGCACTTGGCCAGCCGCTTCCATCTCTTCAAGCACGCCAGTGGCGATGGCTTCGATTTCAGGCACCACCAGATCGGGCTTTTCAGCTTCGATCAGGGCGCGCAGCGCCACGGGATCGCTCATGGCCAAGGTGCGGGCATGGTGTGCCACTTGCTGGCCGGGGGCGTTGTCGTAGCGATCAACGGCGATGGTTTCGATGCCCAAGCGTTGCAGGGCGATCAGCACTTCTTTGCCGAGTTCACCGCTGCCCAGCATCATGACGCGCAAGGCGGCGGGGGTCAGGGGGGTGCCGATGGCGGGCACAGGCAAGGCTGGGGAGGTCGGTGCAGTCATGGTGGGGGAAAACGAAGAAGAAAAAGACAGGGCAGCGCTGATGGGTCCAGCGGTTCAGTCCAACGGTTGTGGATCGGTCTCGGCAAAGCGCAAGACTTCGAAGCTGACCATGGGGGTTTGGGCTTGAGAGGTATTGAGCCCCAAGCTGATGACGCCTCGGCCGTGCAAGGTGCAACTGGCGCGCCGCAGGGTGACCACTTCAGCTTGGCGACCAAAGCGCACAAAGGTGCCGTTCGAGCTGAAATCGGTCAGCTGGAAGTTGCCGCTGTGCCACTCGATGCGCGCATGGATGCGCGAGACGCGGCTGTCGTCGATGCAGTAGGTCGCTTCGTGGCTGCGGCCCAACACCACCGGCAGATTGCGTGCGGTATGGATGCGTGAGATGCCTTCGACCGACAAGCGCAGGCCTTCCGGGACCGGGGTGACCGGGGCGGTATCGCCAAACATGGTGGCCATGACGCTGTCGCCGCTGGCTTGATTGTCCAAGCGCCACACCTCGACCGGCTCCAGTCGGCCCCGCAGATGGAAGACATCCAAGCGCCGAAACTGGGAGGCCAGCTCGGTGGGCAGCATGCGCAGGGTTTGCGCCGTGGCCAGGGTCTCGTTGTCGCCGGCGTGATCCAGCAAGCGGGCGGCTACGTTGACGGCATCGCCGAAACAGTCCCCCGCGACTTGAATCACTTCGCCATGGGCCAAAGCCTGCTGCATGCGCAGATTGGGGGTGTTGTTCTGCGCATTGCGCGCCTTGAGCCGCTCCAGCTCCTCTTGAACCTCTTGGGCGGCAAAGATGGCCCGGGTGGGGTGGATGAACACCGCCATCAGGCCATCACCCAGGGTTTTGATGACCGCCCCCCCGTTTTTCTCGACCACCCGCGACATCATCGCCACGCTTTGCGTCACGATGGTTGCCGCAGCGACATTGCCCAGCGACTCGTACATCGAGGTGCTGCCCCGCAAGTCAGCGAACAAGACAGTACACGTGACGGTTTGCTTCATCCTTCAAGTGTACTCAGCAGGGGTAACAGCATCCAGTGCCGATGTGGCTTAGACGTTATCGAGGTAGGTGCGCAGTTTGTCCGAACGGCTCGGATGTTTCAGCTTGCGGATCGCCTTGGCTTCGATCTGGCGGATACGCTCGCGGGTCACGTCAAACTGCTTGCCCACTTCTTCGAGGGTGTGATCGGTGCTCATTTCGATGCCGAAACGCATGCGCAGCACCTTGGCTTCGCGCGGGGTCAGGCTGTCGAGGATGTCGCGCACCACGTCGCGCAGGCCCGACTGCATGGCCGCTTCGATGGGCGCGGTGTTGCCGCTGTCTTCGATGAAGTCACCCAAGTGGCTGTCATCGTCGTCCCCAATCGGCGTTTCCATCGAGATCGGCTCTTTGGCGATCTTCATGATCTTGCGGATCTTGTCTTCGGGGATCTCCATCTTCTCGGCCAGCGTCGGCGCATCCGGCTCAAAGCCGAACTCCTGCAAATGCTGCCGTGAGAGCCGGTTCATCTTGTTGATCGTTTCGATCATGTGAACCGGGATGCGGATCGTGCGCGCTTGATCGGCAATCGAGCGGGTGATGGCCTGACGGATCCACCAAGTCGCGTAGGTCGAGAACTTGTAGCCCCGGCGGTATTCGAACTTGTCCACGGCCTTCATCAGGCCGATGTTGCCTTCTTGGATCAGATCCAAGAATTGCAGGCCCCGGTTGGTGTACTTCTTGGCAATCGAGATCACCAAGCGCAAGTTGGCCTCGATCATTTCGCGCTTGGCTTCGCGCGAGCTGGCCTCGCCCTCGTTCATGCGCTTGTTGATCTTCTTGAGATCATCAATGGGCACCACGGCCTTGGTTTGCAGATCAATCAGCTTTTGCTGCAACTCTTGCACGGCAGGCAGATTGCGGCTCAAGACGCCGCTGTAGGGCTTGCCCGCAGCGATTTCGACTTCGGCCCATGCCCGGTTGAGCATGTTGTTGGGGAAGGTCTTGATGAAGTATTCCTGCGGCATACCGCAGCGATCCACCACGATCTTGCGCAGTTCGCGCTCATAGCGGCGCACATCATCGACTTGCGAGCGCAGCAAGTTGCACAGCTTCTCAATCGTCTTGACGGTGAAGCGAATGGTCATCAGCTCGGCGCTGATGGCTTCTTGGGCCTTGTTGTAGACCGCCGTGCGGTAGCCGTCTTTTTCGTAGGCCTTGCGCATCTTGTCGTAATGCGTGCGCAGGTTGTCGAACTTGGTCAGCGCCGTGTTCTTCAGCTCTTCGAGCTTCTTGGTCAGCGCCTTGGAGCTGCCTTCTTCGTCGTCTTCATCGAATTCGTCGAAGTCTTCTTCGGCCACGTAGTCATCGGCTTCACTGGCAGAGACAAAGCCATCCACCGCTTCCGAGATGGTCATCTCGCCAGCACGCATCCGGTCGGCAATCGACAAGATCTCGTTGATGGTGGCGGGCGAGGTCGAGATCGCCATCATCATGGCTTGCAAACCGCCTTCGATGCGCTTGGCGATTTCGATTTCGCCTTCGCGCGTCAGCAGCTCCACGGTGCCCATTTCGCGCATGTACATGCGCACCGGGTCGGTGGTGCGGCCGAATTCGCTGTCCACCGTCGAAAGTGCCGCTTCGGCTTCTTCTTCGGCTTCTTCTTCGGTGGCGGTCGAGGTGTTGCCCCCGGCGATCAGCAGGGTGGCGGCGTCCGGGGCTTGCTCGTAGACGGCGATGCCCATGTCATTGAGCATCGAGACGATGGCATCAAAGATTTCGGCCTCAACCAGCTTTTCGGGCAAGTGGTCGTTGATTTCTTGGTGCGTCAGGTAGCCGCGCGTCTTACCCATCTTGATGAGGGTTTTGAGCTCTTGGCGACGCTTGGCGGCTTCTTCTTCGGTGAGGGTGGTTTCTTCCAGGCCGAATTCGCGCATCAGGGCGCGCTCTTTGGCGCGGCTGACCTTCATGCGCAGCGGCTTGACCTTGGTCTTGCCCTCAACGCCAGCGGTTTCCACTTCGGCTTCCACCTCGGCCACCACTTCCACGTCGGCATCAATTTCAGCATCCGCGCCTTCGAGATCGCCGTCGGCTTCGAGGTCGGAGAAATCTTCCGCGCCTTCGATGCCTTTTTTACGTTCTGCTTTCTCGACTTTTTCTGGCTTAGCGGCGGCGGTTTCGGCCTTGGGCTTGCGACCGCGTTTGGCCCCTGTGGCGGGGGTGCTGGCACCGTCTTCAGCAGCCGGATCACCGGCCGGAGCTGCGGCAGCTGCCTTGACTTTTCTGACCTTCTTCGGCGGATCTTCAGCCGGTGTCGCCGGTACGACGGACACGGTGGCGTTCACGCTGTCGTCAGCAGTGGCTTGGGCAGAATTCTTTGCGGCGCTTTTCTTGGCAGTCATGCGGTTCCTCGGCTGGATGCTCGGCAAGGGTGAGGCGTGGGGCCTAGTGTGAACAACAAAAGCCCAAGGCAAAAAACACCGCACGCCCTATTTATGTTGGGCCGGTGATTTTCGCGATGGGCAGGCAAGCTGGCGTGAACAAAGATAGTGCAGCTCTGGCGGGGGATTTGGCCTGTTTTATGCCCGTTTCGCGGGTGGCCGGGGCCGGCAGATGCTGCTGTCACTCTTGCCGTATCAAAGTCGAGCGCGGATTGTACTAGGACAGCAGCCGCACCAAGCCATCCGGGTGCAGGTGCCAGCCGCCGAGCCCCGCCAAGCCCATCAGAACCCCTGTGCCGATGGGCAGCAAGGCAAGCAAATACAGCCACCACAACTGCGTCAGGGCCGTGACCGCCAGCAAAGCGATGGCGATGGCCAGCAGGGCGTCGGAAAGGTCGAACTGATCGTCGCGGAAGTTCAAAGCGTCGTAGTTCTTTTGATCCTGCTCGGCTTGGGCTTTGAGCTCATCCTTTTTCTGGCGTTGTTCCTGCACCAAGTTGTCATAGTGCTCGATGGCCTGCGCATAGGCCGACGCTTGGGCGGCGGGCCGATCCGCGCTGGTCAATCGCAGTTGCACGACGGTGGCTTCGGCCATGTCTTGGCGAATGTGGCGTGCTTGGTAGAAGTTCCAGTGATCAAGCTTGTCGGCTTGGGCCTGCTGCATGGCTTGAACGATGTTGTCGTCCTTGACTTTGCAAATCCCCATGAAGGTCGCAAGGATCGCCACGGTCACCGCCACCGCTGCATTGATGCGGGCCGAGTTCTTGGCAGCTTGGGCAGCTTTTTGCGCCGTTTCCAGCACGTCTTGAGGTTCGATATTCAACGGGCTAACTTTCTTGGGCCAAAAGGGCGGCTTGGGGGGCTGACCAAGCGGGGTAATGGGCCGGGCCGAGCAAGCGGCCCTTCTCGAAGCGGGCCACGCGCCGATACGGCGTGCGGCTGTTGCTGTTGTCGTAGACGCTGGCGGTATCGGCCATGCGCAGCGCTTGGGCCACCAGCCCCCACAGGCGTTGATAGCGTTCGCGCACCTTGTCTTCGGGCACCGAATGGCCGCCTTGCTGGCTGCGCCATGGCCACGTCGCGGGCTTGTTGGGCCAGCGCTGAGGCCGCGTGGCCGTGCGCTTCCTCGTCACCCGGCCAATGCTGGCGCGCCAGGATGTCGGCGTTGATGAAAGGCAAGCGGGTGATGGGCGCGAGAACGCGTTCGAAGAACGTCGTCTTGCCGGCACCGTTTGGGCCGACAAGCAGGTGCAGGACCGGCATGGATCAGAGCGTTCGGGGGGAGGGGAGGTTCAAGGATGCAAGATGCGCACGCGGCCTTGGGCGTCGAGTTCGGCGTGACGGTGGCCCTCCGCCACAAACAGGGTATGCAGATTGAGCGTTTCAAGTTGCGCACTGAGCTGTTCGTCCCAAGCGGTGCGCACGCTGGCTTGTTCGGTGGCACCGAGCGTGTCGTAGCTGCTTTGGCCCGCCAAAACCGCCTGAACTTTGGCGACCGAGGCATCAAGCTCATGGTCGAGGCGGATGGGAACGGCGGCAGCGGACATGACGGTCTCCGGGGGTGGGCGCGTTGAGGGTCGCGTTGAGAGATTTGGTGATCGCAGGTGTGCAGCACGATGCTACACGAACAGCGCCCACCCCAGCGCGATCGGCATGAACACCACGGCGGCGAGGTTGCCGATGAGGACGACGGAGGCGACTTTGTCGGGTTCTTGGCGGTAGCGTTCAGCGAACATGAAGTTGAGCACCGCCGGGGGCAGGGCACCGAACACCAGCAGCAGGGCTTGTTGGTCGCGGGGCAAGTCGATGGCTTGCATCAGCCCCCACGCCAAGGCCATGCCACTGACGGGGCGCAGCACCGCGCCCATCAGGCCAAAACCCAAGGCCGTGATGCGGGAGGTGGCGAGCCGCACGCCCAGCATGAACAGCATCAGCGGCACGGCGATGTCGCCCACCATGCGCACAGCCTGGAGCAGCGGCGGCCAGACTTCGAGGTTGAACACGCCCACGGCCAGCCCGCCCAATGACGCCAGCACCGAGGGTGAGCGCCAAACGGTGGTGATGCGCGTGTGGTGGTCCAAAAGCCAAGCGCCGAAGGAAAAGTGCAGGATGTTTGACACCGTGAACATCACCACCGCCGGGGGCAGCGCGGCCGGGCCAAAGGCCAGCACCGCCAAGGGCAGGCCAAGGTTGCCGCAGTTGTTGAACATCATCGGCGGCACCAGCGTCTTGGGCTCAACCCCCAGCAGCCGCGCCACCCACCACGCCAGCAAGCCGCTGCCCACAATCAGCCCGAACGAGGCCAGCAGCAAAGGGCCGTAGGCCTGGATATGAAAGTCCTTGCTCGCCAAGGCCCCAAAGATCAGCGCCGGGGTGAACACATCCATGTTCAACCGCCCCGCCACCGACATATCCGGCTTGCTGCGCCGACCCACCCCAAAGCCCAAGGCCGTGATGGCAAACAGCGGAAAAAGGATGGCGATGATTCGTAAAAGCATGGGGCGAGGATAACCATGTCTTTGAGGTAGCATAGAAATTAACATCAAAGCTTATTTGATGAACTCTATGTGCTTCTAAACCCATGCCCAAATCCCCGGAAGCCCTTTCGATGTTGCCTGCCATCGCGCAAAACGCCCTGCGCAAGTTGGGTGAAGATCTGGCTTTAGCGCGGGTGCGGCGCAACGAGTCGCAGCGCAGTTGGGCCAAGCGCTTGGGGGTGTCAGTGCCGACCTTGATCCGGCTGGAACAAGGTGATCCGGGGGTCGGTGTGGGTATCGTCGCCACCGCGCTGTGGATGATCAGCCGCACCGATGCCTTGGCCGATTTGGCCGCGCCCGAGCACGACCGAGGTGCCCTTGAGCGCGACGTCCAAGCTGCCCTGCAACGCCAGCGGGTGCGGTCGAGGCGTGTTCCAAAAACTCCCCCAGCCCTTTGATCCGTTTTATCTGTTCGGGCTGAGCCTGTCTTTTCCTGTTGGCTTCGGGTCAGTCTTTCCCCGTTCGCCCTGAGCTTTGTCGAAGGGTTGGATTTGAATGAATCAGCTGCACCGGCACAGATTAGCAAGGGGCGACATGCTGCTGTTTCTGGACTTTGCCGAGCTAAACGGGAGATGAATCCGTGCCTGATGAGAGCGCAGGCCTGCGCTTTCGTCATGTGATCAGCCCGCAGCGAACTCGGCAATGCGCTCCTGAGCGGCCTCATCGACCGTCAGAACACCCTCACTACCAAGTTCATTGCGTATTTCTTCAAAAGCAGCGTAGCGTTTGGGATCGAACTGGGTTGGCCCACGAATCGCAAACAGGACGTTGTGCGGCAGCAGGTTCCGTTTGCGGAGCCGCTGTACTCGCAGCAGCCACGCGCCACCATGGTCATAAATGCCCATGGGTTCAGTCTGGTCTAGGTTGAACGGCTTGATGACCTTTGTGATGGTGTCACCATGTCGTTGCACGAGCGGGAACCTGGCATACACCTCATCGTCACCAACCCGGTCAGCTCGGAATGCCTGCACTAGCTCAAGCGTGCTTAAGAGCGTTTTGATGCGACGCTCCATTTCGATTTCAACGTACTCCGGCGTGGCGAACGACCGATCGACGTAGTGGTCGAATTTGGCGACCAGCTCTTCGGCAGGATTGGTCGTTAAAACGACGCGCGGTTTGCTGAAGCGCACGATGGCCTCACGTGGGTGTACTAGCCCTTCAAAGACTTCACGCATCAAGTCCGGGCACCCGTTTTTGTGGTTATCCGCCAGTACTTTTGCGATGCGCCTAAGCTCGCTGCCGATACCTTGCATTGCTCGCAGGTAGACGTTGCGAGGCAGTTCGGCGAAAAAGTCTGTAATGCGCTTGTACTTACGGGTCTGCAACTTGAAGTCGAAGTACCCCGTCTGCGGACATATCAGGACGACACCGACGTTGGCGAACTCGCCGGTCTCTGTATACGGCGTGAACTGAACGATGGCATAGCGGCACGCGACTTGTTTCATACCGTCCTCCATAGTTCGTCAGTTACGCATCGTGAAAGAACCTTCAGAGCTCGATCACGGTCGAATCGGGTCGGAAGGTCCAGCTCGGAATTTTCCCACAGCCACTCTTCTGGTGCCAGATCAATCGCCAAAGCGGCTGCTGGTAGCGCATCAACCATCTTGCGGCCATATTGGGCACGAGTCATCAGATCGTCGGTGATGCCTGCCCATTGTGACGAGAAGACGTGATGTTCAAAGAATTCCGATGCGCTGAAATCAGTGGCAAGTGCCAAGTTGTGGTCGATCACGACCAAGGACTCCTTGTTCGTATCCCACAACAAATTGGGGTTTCCTTTCAGACGGTCGGTGTTTTGTACCCACCAGTCGAAGGCCAGTACATCGCGTTGTACGCCAACAGGAACTTGTTGAGCCATGCCTAGCTCTAGCCAACTGGTGCCGGCGTGGAGCCGGGAGCCAAAGGCTGGCAGGCTGCCGATGGCTTGCCACTGCGGGTGATTGCCATCACCCACGCCCCGGCAACTTGAACAAATCCCCGCGTCTTATTTGCTGAAGCGTGGGCGGGAGGTCTTCTTGCATGGGGGGGATGCCGTCGCGCAGGGCGGCTTCGACCAGGGGGAGGGCTGCTGATGCCCAGAGTTGGTCTTGGAGGTGGGTTTGCAGGATGGACCAGGGGGCGGGGTCGTCGTGCATCAGCCATTGGTCGAGCCAGCGGAACAGCTTGCCGTGCCAGTCGGGCAGTTCGCAAAGCAGGGTGTGATCGGCGTCGCTGAGGTCGCTCCACCAGTGGCTGGCTTGGAGCAGCAAGGTGGCGGCGCGGTCTTCGGGGCGGCGGGTGATCAGGGGTTGT
>NZ_JBYSVC010000009.1:0-53095 GCF_057922285.1 Leptothrix toolikensis (SeqCode) | reverse complement strand
AGGCCACGCCATCCCGGCGGCCCACCCCTTACGCCAACACCCCGACCCCCGCCTCGCCCGCATGAGCCACGACTTCTCCAGCATGACAGGAGAAAACTGGCCGGCGCTTTGAACAGACTACCGACCCCAAACGAGCGGAAAGTCGCTGGGTCTGCGAATGGCATCCACGCATAGATCCACATCGAGAAGTGCTTTACATAATCCACTTAGAATAAGTCGCTCGGGGGAATTTTCGGATCTAAATAAACCTAGAAACCATTTCCACACACCCAAAAAAAACATACTTATTAATTACACCAACCAGGGAATTTCTCAGTAAATTCACGATATTCCGGCAAACTATTTATATGAGCATGATTATATTTTTTTGAGTGACACCCAATACATAGCACACGAAGATTTGATCGCTCATTATTACTTTTTTGCCCATCCACATGATGCACATGCAGATATCTTTTGCTTGATGAAAGATTAATCCCACACTCTTGACACGTCCAGTTATTCTCGTCACGCAACCTTTTGCTAATATCATCAAAGTTTTTTGTATAAACATTCTCCGGAGCGGTAATGGAGTTATATTTAGGCAACTTACCATGCAAAGACATAGGATATTTTTCAAAGAATTCTCTTATCGAGAACGCAGAAACAAATTGAGTTTTTCTTGTTTTGCTCCAACCATAATTAAAACCAGAAAACTTTAATAGACTTAGGCAATTCTGACACACCAACAACTTAGCATCTTTACGCCTAGCCTCATTGCCTTTTATGAGATTAATTAAAAAATAGCCATCAAGCCTAGTTGAAACAACATACCTTTCAAATCTATCACCCTGCCTCATATTTTGCAAAGTTGCGCAGTTTCCAAGATGGTACTTTGGATCAGACGTATTACCACCATAGTGCGCAACATCTCTAATATAGAGAATGACGCGAGTATCCTTGTAAGCCAAGGTTCCATCATCTAATACCTTTAATGACTTCTCAGGTATATCAATACCACTCGATACAATTCGCTCTAGCTCACGCTGGGTCAACCCACCCGACGACACAGAAATATCAATACTGCCATACACATCTCTTGGAATACCCATTCTTGATTTTAATTCATTCATGGGCTCAAATAGACAAAAATTCGGCAGCTTCATTTTCTTGAAATGCTCAGTATTTCAGAGAGGCGGTGTTCGGCATTAGTTCTCAAACGAAATTCAACCCGCTGAGAGCCGATCTGATCTTCCGTTCCATCTGGCATATATTTGCGCCTAGAGAACGACAACCCATTGGCAGTCAATCTAGATATAAGCCATATTTCCTGGCTCATGACCCGATTAATACTTAATAGATACTGCAAAGTTACTCTAGTTCTTGATTGCGAAAGCTCCATATTTAAAAAATATGCATCACTAAAATTTGAAGCACCTCCCCACATGCTTGACGTATGCCCTTCTACACGGATCTCCTCAATAAATTCAATATATTTAGGAGATGAAATAATTTTCACATACCTAGGAAAGAAGTCATCAAGAATCCGCATGAATTCAGTTTTCAGCGAAGACTTTCCCGTATCAAAAAGAACACTTGGCTCATTAAATCTAAACGTCAGATCTTTATCAATTTCAGCGCCCCACCGCTGCAAATCACCCTTGAATTCATTCTGCAAGTCGACATAGAGTTCCGCTCTCATTCCTTCATAAATTTTGGCAACATCTCTGACCTTCTCGCTTTCTTTTTCAACCTTCATCATAAATGTCAACGCAATAAGCATAAACATCATCATGAGCCCAGTCATGAGATCAGCAAGAGGTATCCAGTGCTCTTCTTTTGAAGCCACCGACTTTGATGAAAAGATATTTCTTGTTGTCATGTTTTCTTCTCCTCATAAATACGCACAACCTCACGAAGCCTCTCTGTAAGAGGCATGTAATCCTTCACAAACCTTTCAGACAATGCAGTCAATTGTTTACCGAGGCTTGTTAGTGACTTAGTCAACTCAGTCTCTAAAGCAGCATCAAGCGCAGCAATCTGTTGATTCGTTTTATTCACCATTTCGGTGACATTCTTATTAAACGTCTCATTCGCTTGGTTCATCTGGCGCGCAGAATCATCCAAAGATGTTTTAATCGATGCCGCATTTTGATTGAGAGCCTCATTTAATTGGCTCTGATTTTTTTGAACAGATT
Organism: Leptothrix toolikensis (SeqCode); assembly: GCF_057922285.1. Classification (NCBI taxonomy): domain Bacteria; kingdom Pseudomonadati; phylum Pseudomonadota; class Betaproteobacteria; order Burkholderiales; family Sphaerotilaceae; genus Leptothrix; species Leptothrix toolikensis (SeqCode). The sequence continues at coordinate 50,918 of NZ_JBYSVC010000009.1, read as the reverse complement.
GCGTGACATCTTTCGTCAGTTGAAGAACTTGATTCCGAACCGTCGGCAAGTTACTGGATACAGAATCAATCAACGATCTTAACGAATCCAGCATTTTATGCAGCTGATCTCTTTGTATTTCTATTGCGTTTAATATACGCAAAAAACCATCTGACACACCAACAAAAGATTGCGAATCCCGCACCAATTCTTTAAAAGAATTGGCCGCTTCAGCCATCGACTTTTCTGTGGATTTTAGTTGAGCCGTTGCATGTTCTATGTGATTTTTATAATTCCCTTGCCAATCAACAAGCTTATAAACAGCCGAGTTAAGCTGCTTGAAGTTATCACCAAATTGGTCTGATATTTTTGAGTTAAATTCACGAATAACATCTCGCAACCCCTCCACCAGAGATTTCGACCCCATAGCCGACATTTTTTCTAATGATTCCTTTTGCGCATCACTAAGAGCATCTAGCCTTGCACAAATTTCTGAATTTAACAATTTTAAATGCGAAGAAATTGCACCTTCATCTTTCCCAACAAGCGCACGCTGAATATTCACTAACCGCCTCTCAATATCAGCAACGGTTACATCATCTTCAGATTTTGAGCCGTCAGCAGGTACCCCTGACAAAACAAAATAATGCCTAAACTTAATCGTAAGTGCGCCGCCGACCCCAACGACAGAAGCCCAGAATGCAGTTCTAATGCCATCCAACAATGAAGGCATACTACTTTGAATATTTTTCGGGTCGAAATCTGCCAATCCAATAGCGATACCGAGAAATGTTGAAAATATACCAAACGTCGTCAATATGGTCGGACCATGTATGTGCGCCACATCGTTAAATCTCGCATGAAATGCAAATGTCATCAACACAACAACGGCAATTAAAAATTGCGCATGATGAGGCAATGCCAAAATACCATGAGTCAGTGCATTCAAAGTTTTCTCCCTGATCTTATGAAAATGCGATAACAAAGCAGGCAAACACCGCAAAATATCTGCCCGCCTGCTTATTGCCCGCCTGCTTCTGGCCCTCAACGCGCCCGAATCATCGTCCCAAAGGCTTGGTCGGTGAGGATTTCGAGGAGGAGGACGTGGGGGACGCGGCCGTCGATGATGTGGACGGCGTTGACGCCGCATTTGGCGGCGTCGATGGCGCCGGCGAGCTTGGGCAGCATGCCGCCGCTGATGGTGCCGTCGGCCACCAACTCATCAATGCGGCGTGAGGTCAGATCGGTCAGGAGTTGGCCTTGCTTGTCGAGCACGCCGCTGATGTTGGTCAGCATCAAGAGCTTCTCGGCCTTCAAGACTTCAGCCAGCTTGGATGCCACCAAATCGGCGTTGATGTTGTAGCTCTCGTTGTGCTCGCCAAAGCCAATCGGGCTGATCACGGGGATGAAAGCGTCGTCTTGCAGCGCCTTGACCACGGCCGGGTCGATCGAGTCGATCTCGCCGACTTGGCCCACGTCGTATTCCTTGGTGGGATCGTCCTTGTCGAGCAACTTCATCTTGCGGGCGCGCACCAAGCCACCGTCACGCCCGGTCAGGCCCACGGCCTTGCCGCCGGCGTGGTTGATCAGGCCGACGATGTCTTGCTGCACTTCGCCGGCCAGAACCCACTCGACCACGCCCATGGTTTCGGCGTCGGTCACGCGCATGCCCTGAATAAAAGTGCCCTTCTTGCCAATGCGCGCCAGCGCTTCGTCGATCTGCGGGCCGCCGCCGTGGACCACGATCGGGTTGATGCCCACCAATTTCAGCAACACCACGTCTTCGGCAAACGCCGCTTGCAACGCCGGGTCGGTCATGGCGTTGCCGCCGTACTTGATGACCATGGTCTTGCCGTGGAACTTGCGGATGTACGGCAAAGCCTGGGCGAGGATTTCGGCCTTGTCGCGAACGGCAATGTGCGACAGGTCAAGGGGCGTGTGGGACATGAACAACTCCGTGATTTGAATCGGCGAAACAGGCGGGGATTCTAGGCAAGAGCGCAATGCTGCGTAGAATCGCCCCCGTCATGTCACGCCGACCCATTCACCCCGCCTTCGCGTTTTTGCGTCTGCTGCGCTGCACCCTGTGGGTGCTGATCGCACTGCTGCCGCTGCGTGGCTGGGCGGTGGCCGGGATGGGCATCGAGTCGCTCAAAACGGTGGCGGCTCACACGCTGATGAAGACGATGACGGCCGCTGACAACGAGGCTTTACCGCCCTGTCACCAGCATCACAACGACAACACGCAGGCCGATACCGATACTGATACCGATACCCAGGCTCATTGCGCGCACTGCACCCTGTGCCACGCCGCCAGCGCCCCGCCGCTGCCCATGATCTCGACCGCTGAAGAACCCCGCTCCAGCCATGTGATGTCGGCCCACGTGCCGACCGGCCACGCCCAACAAGGCTGGTCCGCTCTAGAACGCCCACCGCGCGCCTAAACATTTCCCGTTGGCCCTGAGAAAAGTCGTGCGCTGCCCCGCTGGGCACCGCGCTGCATCGTCCAGGCTCTTCCACGTCGTTTTGACGGAAATGTTTCATGCTTACGCCGATCTCTCCCCTCCTGCGCCGCGCTTTGGCGCTGACGTCGCTCGCCTGCACCGCCTTCATCACCCTGGGCACCACCGTGAGTGCCCATGCCGAACCCGTCAAGGGCGAGGTGATCAAGGTCATGGCCAGCCAGCAAAAACTCACCCTGCGCCATGAGGCCATCCCCTCGCTCGACATGCCGCCCATGACGATGAACTACCGCGTTGCCAAGCCGGAGCTGCTCAGCAGCGTCAAGGCGGGCGACAAGGTGATCTTTGAAGCCGAAGACCGCCAAGGCAACTTCATCGTCACCCAGCTCAAGGTGCAGCCATGAACGTTCACCGACCCAGACCCCGCTTCAAAACGCTGCTCATCACCGCCTTGCTGAGTGCGTGGTGCATGGGTGTCCGGGCCGGTGACACGCCGCCGCTGAGCCCTCCTATCGCGCCCTCGGCATCGACCTTGGGGGCGCAGGTGGACGAGCTGCTGCGCTTTGCCCGTGAGCGCAATCCGGAAGCCCTCAGCCTCCAGCAAGAAGCGCTCACGGCTTCCGCACGGATCGAATCCGCCGGGGCCTTGCCCGACCCCCGGCTGCGGACTGAACTGATGGACGTGACTCAAGGGGGACAACAAAGCCCCAGCGTCTCCCCCAGCCGGGTGGGCAGCACGCGCTACACCTTGATGCAAGACGTGCCGTGGTTTGGCAAGCGCGACTTGCGGCGCGACATCGCGGAGCAAGACGCCAAAAGCGCCCACAGCCGGGCGCAGGGCACGTGGTCCGAGGTGGCGGCCAAGATCAAAACCACCTACGCGCAGCAGTACGTGCTTGCGAAAAACGAAAGCCTGACGCGCGAGATCCTGGCCCTCCTCGCCCGGCTGGAAAAGCTGGCGCAGACGCGCTATGCCAGCGGACTGGCCGGCCAACAAGACGTGATCCGAGCGCAGGTGGAACAAAGCGTGATGCAAGGCGAGCTGATCGGCGTGGAAACCGAGCGGCATCACATGCACGCCCGCATGAACGCGCTGCTGGGCCGCCCGAGCAACGCGGCGCTGGCCGCACCCCAAGGACTGCGGCCCCTGCCCAGCAACGAACACCTCGATCAGACCCGCTTGGAAGAGCGCATCCAAGCCCACAACCCGCAACTGCTCGCTGAAGACGCCCGACTCCAAGGGGCCGAGAAGAGCCGTGAGCTGGCCTACAAGAACCGCTACCCCGATGTCACCTTCGGCATCGTGCCCAACCAGGTGCAGAACTCGATCAAGCAGTGGGACTTGATGATCGAGCTGAACATCCCCTTGCAGCAAAGCAGCCGCCGCAGCCAAGAAAGCGAGGCCGAAGCGATGCTCACAGTGGCCAGAACGCGGCGTGAAGCCACGCGCAACCAAGTCTCCGCCGACTTGGCCGAGAACATCGCGGGGCTCGACGCCGCACGCCGCCTCGAAGCGCTGGCTGCGCAAAGCCTGCTGCCCCAAGCCGAGCTGAGTTTCAAGTCGGCCTTGGCGGGCTACGAAAACGGCAAAGGCGATTTCGCCAGCTTGCTCGACGCCCAGCGACAAATTCGCCAAGCGCGCCAAAGCCAGATCAAAGCCCAAGCCGAAGCCCAAGCGCGGCTGGCCGATATCGAACGCATCCTCGGAGAAGATCTATGACCGCTCGCACCACAGCTCGCACTACCAAGATGGGGATCGTGATCGTGGCCGCTTTGCTGGCTGCCGGCGTGTACGGCGTCGGTTACTGGATGGGCCACCGGCAGGCTCCTGCCAACGAAGCAGCCGCGCAAGCGCGCAAACCGCTGTTCTATCGCAACCCGATGGGGCTGCCCGACACCTCGCCCACGCCCAAGAAGGATTCGATGGGCATGGATTACCTCCCGGTCTACGCCGGTGAGCAGCCCGACGAAGCGCCCGGTGCGACGCAGCAGATCAAGATCAGCACCGACAAAGTCCAAAAATTGGGCGTCCGCACCGAAGCCGTGCAACGCAAGGTGCTGGACCGCACGCTGCGCGCTGCGGGCCGCGTTGAGCTTGACGAGCGCCGCGTCTACACCATCGCGGCCAAATTCGAGGGCTATATCGAGAAGCTGCATGTGAACGCCACCGGGCAGGCGGTGCGCCAAGGCCAACCGCTGTTTGAGGTCTACAGCCCGGAGCTGGTGTCGGCGCAGCGCGAATACCTGCTGGCCAACCAAGCCCTGAAAGACGCCAGCGCGGACAACCTACCCGGTCTCCAACCCGGCATGCAGCAGTTGGCCGACGCGGGCTTGGCCCGGCTGAAAAATTGGGACATCTCGCCCGAGCAGTTGGCGCAAATCAAGGCCGCAGCCGCAGCCGGCCAAACGCGCCGCACCCTGAGCGTGAGCTCACCCGTGGGCGGTGTCGTGACCGAGAAAAAAGCCGTCCAAGGGATGCGTTTCGCACCGGGCGAGGTGCTCTACCAAGTGGCCGATCTCTCGACGGTCTGGGTGATGGCCGATGTGTTTGAACAAGACATCCGCTGGGTCAAGACCGGCAGCCGCGCCAAGGTGCATCTCAGCGCCTATCCCGACAACGTCTTCGAAGGCTCGGTGACCACCATCTACCCGACCTTGAAGGCCGAAACCCGCACCGTGGCGGTACGCATCGAACTCAGCAATCCGGGCGGTCTGCTCAAGCCGGGCATGTTCGCCCAAGTGGAGCTGGGCAACGCCACCCCCCGTGACGCGACCCTTTCTGTGCCCCTCTCGGCGGTGATCGACAGCGGCACGCGCCAGATCGTGCTGGTCCAGCGCGGCGAGGGCCGCTATGAACCCCGCGAGGTTCGACTGGGGGTTCGCAGCGACAAGGAGGTCGAGGTGCTGAGCGGCGTGCAGGACGGCGAGGCCGTGGTGGTCAGCGCCAATTTCCTGATCGATGCCGAAAGCAACCTTAAAGCGGCCATCAGCGGCTTTGGCCACGCGGCGGTCGGTCACCACGCCCAAGGCAAGGTCGAGGCCATCGACGCCGCCAACAAAGAACTGAGCATCAGCCACGGCCCGGTCGCCAGCTTGCACTGGCCGGGCATGACGATGGATTTCAAAGTGGCCAACGAGGCCCTGCTGCAAGGCTTGCAGCCCGGCAGCGCCATCAGCTTTGAATTCGTCGAACGCGGCCCGGGTGAATGGGTCATCACCGCTGTGCAGCCCACGGCACACGCCGGCCACTGACCCACAAGGACACCCAACATGCTGGCCCACATCATTGATTGGTCAGGCAGAAACCGCTTCTTGGTGCTGCTGGCGACCCTGTTTGTCATCTTGGGCGGCGGCGTGGCCGTCGTCCAAACCCCGCTCGACGCGCTGCCCGATCTGTCGGACGTCCAAGTCATCGTCTACACCGAGTATCCGGGGCAGGCCCCGCAGGTGGTCGAGGATCAAGTCACCTATCCGCTGACCACGGCGATGCTCTCGGTGCCCAAATCGAAGGTGGTGCGCGGTTTCTCGTTTTTTGGCGCGTCCTTCGTCTACATCATCTTTGAGGACGGCACCGACATCTACTGGGCGCGCTCGCGGGTGCTGGAGTACCTCAACTTCGCCTCCAGCCGCATGCCCCGAGGCATCACGCCGCAGATCGGACCCGACGCCACTGGCGTGGGCTGGGTCTATCAATACGCCCTGCTGGCCAAGGACCGCTCCTTGGCCGAACTGCGCACCTTGCAAGACTGGTACCTGCGCTACCAGCTGACCAAGGCGCACGGCGTGGCCGAAGTGGCCTCCATCGGCGGCTTCGTCCAGACCTACCAAGTCACGGTCGATCCGCTCAAGCTGCGCGCTTACGGCATCCCGCTGTCCAAGGTCTCGCAGGTGGTGCGCGACTCGAACCGCGACGTGGGCGGACGGGCGATCGAAATGGCCGAGACCGAGTACATGGTGCGCGGCAGGGGCTATCTGCGCGGCGTGGCGGATCTCGAAAACTTGGTGGTCAAAGCCGACAAGGGCACCCCGGTGCTGATCCGCGACATCGCCCGGGTCGAGCTGGCCCCGGACGAGCGACGCGGCCTGACCGAGTTGAACGGCGAAGGCGAAGTGGTCTCGGGCATCGCCATGGCGCGCTACGGTCAAAACGCGCTGGAAGTCATCCAGAACCTCAAAGACAAGATCCGCGAGGTTTCCGCCGGCTTGCCCGAAGGGGTCAGCATCACCGCCGTTTACGACCGCTCCGAGCTGATCCAGCGCGCCATCGAAACCCTCAAGCACACGCTGATGGAGGAAAGCCTGATCGTCGCGCTGGTCTGCGTGGTCTTTTTGATGCACGTGCGCTCGGCGCTGGTCGCCATCCTGATGCTGCCGGTGGGCGTGTTGATCGCCTTCATCGCCATGCGCTTGCTGGGCATGAACTCGAATCTGATGAGCTTGGGCGGCATCGCCATCGCCATCGGCGCGATGGTGGACGCGGCCATCGTGATGATCGAAAACGCCCACAAACACCTTGAGCGCCTCAAGGAGGGCGAATCGCGCTTCGAAGCCATGCTGGCGGCGTGCAAGGAGGTCGGCCCAGCGCTGTTTTTCTCGCTGCTGATCATCACCGTGTCGTTCTTGCCGGTGTTCACGCTCGAATCCCAAGAGGGCCGGCTGTTCTCACCGCTGGCCTACACCAAGACCTTCGCCATGGCCGGTGCGGCGCTGCTCTCGGTCACGCTGGTGCCGGTGCTGATGATGTTGTTCATCCGGGGCAAGATCATGCCGGAGGCACAAAACCCGGTGAACCGCGCACTGATCTGGCTGTACCGCCCCATCATCGCCGGCGTGATGTGCTGGAAAAAAACCACCATCGCCATCGCCATCGCCGCCTTGGCCGCCTCGATCTGGCCGGCCACGCAGCTCGGCTCCGAGTTCATGCCGACGCTCAACGAGGGCACGCTGTTGTACATGCCGGCTTCCCTGCCGGGGATGTCGATCACCAAGGCGGCCGAACTGCTCCAGACGCAGAACAAGATCATCAAAAGCTTCCCCGAAGTCGCCTCGGTCTACGGCAAGGCCGGCCGGGCCAACACCGCCACCGACCCCGCCCCGACCGAGATGTTCGAGACGATCATCAACTTGAAGCCCGAAAGCGCGTGGCGGGCCGGCATGACCATCGACAAGCTGGTGGCCGAGCTGGATAAGGCGCTGCAATTTCCGGGCATCTCCAACGCCTGGACGATGCCGATCAAGGCCCGCATCGACATGCTCGCCACCGGCATCCGCACACCCATCGGCATCAAGGTCTTCGGCAAAGATCTGGAGGAAATGGAACGGCTGGCGCGGCAGATTGAGACCGTGGTCAAGACCGTGCCCGGCACCACCTCCGCTTTTGCGGAACGCATCACGGGCGGCTTTTATCTCAACATCGAGCCGGATCGCGTCCAACTGGCGCGCTACGGGCTGGCCGTGGGCGAGCTGCAAGACGTGATCGGCACCGCCTTGGGCGGCGAGATCGTCACCACCACCGTCGAAGGCCGGGAACGTTTCGGCGTCAACGTGCGCTACCCGCGCGAGTTGCGCACCAACCCGCAACAAATCGCCCGCGAAGTGCTGGTGCCGACCCCGGATGGCGCGATGGTGCCGCTTGGCCAAGTGGCCACGATCAGCATCAGCAAGGGAGCCCCCGGCATCCGCACGGAAAACGCCCTGCTCTCGGCCTACATTTTTGTGGACATCCGCGAGCGCGATATCGGCGGCTATGTTGCCGACGCCCGCAAGGCGGTGGCCGAACAGGTCAAGTTCCCGCCGGGCTACTACGCCACTTGGAGCGGTCAATTCGAGTCGATGGAGCGCGCCATCCAGAAGATGAAAGTGGTGGTCCCGGTGACGCTGCTGCTGATCTTTTTGCTGCTCTATCTCAACTTCAGACGCCTGACCGAAACGCTGATCGTCATGCTGTCCGTGCCGTTTGCCTTGGTCGGCGGCATCTGGCTGATGTGGGCCTTGGGCTACAACCTGTCGGTGGCCGTGGCCGTCGGCTTCATCGCCTTGGCAGGGGTCGCGGCTGAAACCGGGGTGGTGATGCTGATCTATCTGGATCACGCCTGGGAAGACGCCAAAAGGCGCTGCCACAGCGCAGGCCGCGCCCCCGACGTGGCCGACTTGTACGCCGCCGTGATGGAAGGGGCCGTGGAGCGCGTGCGCCCCAAGATGATGACCGTGGTGGCCATCATGGCCGGCCTGCTGCCCATCCTCTGGGGCACCGGCACCGGCTCAGAAGTCATGAGCCGCATCGCCGCCCCGATGGTCGGCGGCATGCTTTCCTCCACCGTCCTCACCCTCGCCGTGATTCCCGCCCTCTACGCCTTGGTCAAGCAATGGCGGCTGGGACGGGGGTTGGAAGGCCCCAGCCGTGAAATTCACACACCTTGAGCGCCACCCCGGTTGACGTGGAAAAATTTTCCACGCACAATCCAATTGCCGTGGAAATTTCTTCCACGGCAGCCTTACCACCCACGGAACCTCGCATCATGAACGTTCAATCCCTTGCCCTCTCCTTGATCGCCATGTTCACCTGTGGTACCGCCTTTGCACAGACCGCCCCGGCAGCAGCGATGCAAAAGCCCACGGTCACCATGCAAAAACCTGCGATCACCACCGCAACACCGGCCACGCAGATGATGCAAAGGCCTGCTGTCACCCCCATGACACCAGCAGCCACCATGCAAAAGCCGGTGATGCCCGGCAAGATGGGCCGCTGATCCACGGTCCGGATGGAGACACGAACCCCGCGTTGCACTTCAGAAATAAGCTCACGGTTCGTAGATAATTCACCCCCTCATTTTTGCAAGTGCAACGCCATGAAACCGTCCTCCATTTCCAAAACGCTGGAGTATGCTTTTGCACAGATACTGCGACCTATTATTCGTTTAGCTTTATCCCATGGCGTCACCTATCCTGCCTTGGCTGAAATCCTGAAGTTCACGTGTGTGGATGTGGCTCAACGTGATTTCAAGATTCATGATGAATCCCCCAGTGATAGCCGAATCAATCTACTAACCGGCATCCATCGGAAAGAAATAAAACGCTTACGAGAAATGTCGGTGAGTGAAGCCACAGACATCTCAGAGACCGTCTCCCTCGGCGCTCAAATTATTGGTATTTGGTTGAGTCGCCAACCCTATTCGGATGCCATGGGCAGCCCAAAACCGTTACCACGCTTGGCCAGCGTGGGGGGGGAGGCATCCTTTGAAACCTTGGTCACTATCGCCAACAAGGATATTCGTTCGCGCGTGATTCTTGATGAATGGCTACGCTTGGGGGTTGCCACCATCAATGACCAAGATGAAGTGATCTTAAATGCCCATGCTTTTATTCCAAGCCAAGGTTTTGAAGAAAAATCGTTCTATTTCACAAAAAATATTCACGATCATGCCGCTGCTGCCGCAGAAAATCTATCTGGGCAACAGCCAGCTTGGTTAGAGCGGAGCGTCTACTACGATGCCTTGAGTGCCAAAAGCGTTGATGAGTTACATCGCATAGCTCAGCAAACTGGCATGGATACGCTTCAGATTCTGAATCGCAAGGCGATTGAATTGGAATCATGCGATACCCAAGATCCACAGAAACACCGTTTCACCTGTGGCATTTACTTCTATAGCGAGGCGACATCCCCACGTGATGTCGAAAAGCCATGACCCGCCATTTAAAAATCACGACACCTATGCTGATGAAATCATGGGCCACCATAGGTGTGGTACTTATATCACTGACGGCGTCATGGTCTGTGATGGCTCAAACACCCGTTTGTACCGAGCGTCCCTTGGTATCACCTACCCTACCAGATAAAAAAATTGAAGCAGGCGTTTTATCCATCATGGATAACGGCGGCATTGGCGGCACCGGCAACAAAGCAGATGCGGGTGGGGTTGGCATCATTGGCACCATCACCGGCTTCGCCAGTATCTGTCTCAATGGTCAAGAAGTTCATTACGATGCGACCACCCCTGTGAGCCGAAACGGTGTCTCGACCCATTTTGATGCACTTGCCGTGGGTCAAATCGCCGCCATTGATGCCGTCGAAACACCCAAAGGGTGGGTTGCGCGTCAAATTCATTTGATCAATGTCTTGGAAGGGCCGATCACCCACACGGCCACAGAAAATGGTTCAATTTCGGTTATGAATCAATCCGTGGTGATGGATGCCTCAACCCGCTTGGGTGGATTCAGTCACTTGGATCAATTGAAGTTAGAAACACCAGTACGAATTGCAGGTTTCCGAAATACCCAAGGGCAGATTCACGCCACCCGTATTGAGATGGCCCCTGATCTGATGGTCAGCAGCAGTATCGGTATGCCGACGCAAGGTTCAACGAATCCGATGACCAGCGCCGACGAGATGCTGGTGCGCGGTCATTGGAATGGCCAACAGCTGGAGTCGCAGAGCACACAACCGAGTCCCGCCACACCGTTCACAACGCATGGCCATCGTGTCATCGTGGAAAGCATGATTCTTGAATCCAAGAATCCCACCCATTTGCGAGTCACTGGCTTTGACGTGAGCGTGGATAAGCGCACCCAGATGCCGAATGTGCCTAATGCACTAGGTAATCAACCCATGGCCGAAGGTCAGCGCATACAGATCACCGGCCATATGGATGGCAAACATCACATCGTGGCAGAAACCATTGTCTTCAGTTCACCTCGTTCATTTGATTCGAAGCATACCCTTATGCCCATGCCTAAAAAGGGTGGTTCGATGCCATCGGATCAACCCATGATGATGGATCGCATGAAAACGCCTGATATGCCACAACGCATGAATTCAACACCCATGCCTCATCATCCAAGGATGCCTCCTGGTTCAGGCATGCCCCAAATGCCAAAGATGTAATCTCATACGTACACAGGAATGAGCCCCATTTATTCAGCCCCCATGCGATTTAAAAAATTTCTTCTGTGGGTCATTCCTCTGTGCATGGCCCATAGCCTGCCCGTTGCAGCCAAAGACATGACCCTATTCACGGGCATCGACTACTCATCGGGCACCTATGGAGCGACTCAATCAACGGACATCATTTATCTACCGATCACCGTCAAATATGAAAAACCGTCATGGTCACTCAAATTGACGCTGCCTTATATTCAAATGACGAGCCCGGACAACACCATCAACAGCGGCACCCCTGTGCAAACAGCTTCGGCGGTCAGCTTGGTTCGCCAAACAGTGTCTGGACAAGGTGACATAATCGTGACAGGCACACACAACCTTCACCAAGATTTGGCCCATGGCTTCGCGATTGATTTAACCGGAAAAATCAAGCTGCCAACAGCTGATGCCACCCAAGGTCTTGGCACAGGCAAATACGATTACTCCGCCCAGTTGGATCTTCTCAAACAAAGCGGTAGCCATATGCTTTTTAGCAGCGTTGGGTATCGTAAGATGGGCGATCCTGATGGCCTTGATTTCAAAAATCCATGGTATGGCTCTATCGGATGGGGGCATACCGCCAGCAACACCATCCAATGGGGCGGTATTTATGAACTACAACAACCCGTTATTGACGGCAATGCCTTACTCAAAGATGTTTTAGCTTATATCACCTACAAAATAACAGCTACTCATACCGTGCAGGGATATCTTGTCAAAGGCCTGTCAGATGGCAGTCCAGACTGGGGTTCTGGCATAAGTATTAGCACATCTTTTTAACAACATACCATCTTCATCATCATGAAATCAAAACAACGCGGCGAAATCACCACCATCATGCTTATCGTGATGGCCGGCATGCTGATCTGGACTTTCTCTAATAAACATACTCACATGGGACCGATGGGCATGATGAATCACGCTGACCACGCGGCCGAACCAGCCAATCCACCAGCATCCACCCCTGACGTTCAGGCCTCAGAAAAATCAGCCAGTGCCACCGCGCACCATTGATGTATGAAAACCCCTCTCAACAATGTACCGATGCACACGACCCGTCGCAGCCTGCTGCGCGGTGTCGCCGGTCTAGCCTTGACCCCGCTTTTGCCATGGCTCAGTGCCTGCGGGGGTCAGGGTATGGGCGGCATGGGCAACATGAACCCAACCCCGCTGATCAACCCGAATCTGGCCAGCGCGCGGCCACTGCCGATCGTGCCGCTGGCGACCGGCACGGTCGATGGCACGGGGACGCGGCGTCACAGCCTCAGCGCCCAAGCGGGCACGTCGCAGCTGGTGAGCGGCGTCAACACATCCACGTGGGGCTACAACGGCGCGCTGCTCGGCCCGGCGCTGTTGCTGCGCCAAGGGGAAGCCACCGCGCTGACCGTGCAGAACACCTTGGCTGAGACCACCACCGCGCATTGGCACGGTCTGCTTCTGCCCGCTGAGATGGACGGCGGGCCGCACCAAGAGATCCTTGCGGGCAGCAGTTGGACGGCGGCCTTCACCGTCAGCAACGCGCCCTCCACCTGCTGGTATCACCCGCACACCCACGGGGCCACCGGCCGGCAGGTGGCCCAAGGGCTGGGCGGGCTGCTGATCATCGAAGACAGCGCCAGCGCCCAAGCCCTGCTGCCGCACGTTTGGGGCGTGGATGACGTGGCACTGGTCTTCCAGGACCGGCGCTTCAACGCCGATGGCTCGATCGACTACGCCCTGACGCAAGCTGACAAGGGCCGGGGCTATCAGGGCGATCACCTGTTGGTGAACGGCTGCCACAACCCGGTCTGGCAAGCGCCGCAGCAATGGGTGCGGTTGCGACTGCTCAACGCGTGCAACGCCCGCTTTCTCAGCCTGCGCCTGAGCAACAGTGCCCTCTTGCACCAGATCGCCAACGAAGGTGGCCTGCTCGCCAGCCCGGTGACCCGCAGCAGCCTGATGCTGGCCCCGGGCGAACGCGCCGAAGTGCTGGTCGATCTCTCCGGCCTGAGCTTGGGTCAGAGCTTGAGCCTCAACGCCCGCTCCAGCGGCATGATGGACAGCGGCAGCGTTGAGGTCAGCGCGCTGTTTCTCAGCGTCAGCCAACCCGCCCAAGCCGGGGCGATCACTGCCCTGCCCGCCACGCTGCCCGCCACGCCGACCCTCAGCGCCCCAGCCGGGGCCATCCGGCGTGCTTTCAGTTTGGATGGCGGGATGGGCGGGGGTGGAATGGGCAGCGGCATGAGCTTCACGATCAACGGCTCACCCTTCAACATCGCCCGCACCGACTTCAGCCTGACCGCCGGGAACACTGAGATCTGGACCTTCACCAACACCACCGGCATGGGCCACCCGATCCACGTTCACGGCGTGCGCATGAGCCTCTTAAGCCGCAACGGCACCCCGGTGGCGGCGCAGGAACAAGGTCAGCGCGACACCTTTGTGGTCGATGGCAACGGCAGTGTGGACGTGGTGGTGCAAGCACCGGCCACCGCCAGCGCCATGCCCTTCATGCTGCACTGCCACATCTTGGAGCACGAAGACGCCGGGATGATGTTGCAGTTCGTGGCGGCCTAAGGGGCATAGCGCCCTTCCAGATGCCGCCGAAAGTGCAGCGGGTTCAGGGCTTCGGTGCTGGCGCGGCGGCTGAGTTCGTCGGTTTCCCAGCGCGAGGCTTGGGTCCAGATGTGCTGCGCAAGCCAGTCCCGCAAGGGGCGAACATGGCCGGCTTGGAGCTGGGTGTCGAGGTCGGGTTGCTGGCGGCGCAAGGTCGCCAGCCACTGGGCGGCATACATGGCCCCCAAGGTGTAGCAGGGGAAATAACCAAACAGGCCTTCGGGCCAGTGGACGTCTTGCATCGGGCCGTCGCGGAAGTTGCCCCGGGTATCCAAGCCCAGATCAGCGGCCATGCGCGCGTCCCAAAAAGCGGGCACATCCTCGACGTCGATCTCGCCGCTGATCAAGGCGCGTTCGAGGTCAAAGCGCAGGGCGATGTGCAGGGGATAGCTCAACTCATCGGCATCGACGCGGATCAACCCCGGCTGCACATGCAGCAGGCTGCGCGCCAAGGCGGCGGGCTCGAACGCCGGTTGATCACCGCCGTGCTGGCGCAGCAGTTGGCTCAGGTGTGTCATCACCCCGGGATGGCGCGCCAGCTGCATCTCAAAGGCCAAGCTCTGGCTCTCGTGGATCGCCATTGAGCGCGCCCGGCCCACCGGCTGGCCCAGCCAAGCGCGCGGCAGGTGCTGTTCATAACAGGCGTGGCCGGTTTCGTGGATGGTGGCCAGCAGGCCTTCCAGCACCCGGTCTTCGTCCAACCGGGTGGTGAGCCGCACGTCCTCGGGCACGCCGCCGGTGAACGGATGGGTGCTTTCGTCGAGCCGCCCGCGCTCGCCCTCAAAACCCAACCACGCCATCACCGCCCGATGCATCAGGCGCTGTGCCCCAAGAGCCATATGCGGCCGGGGCGGCAGCGGCCCAGCGCTGGCTTGGTGCGCCATCACCCGGAGAATCAGCGCGGGCAACCACGTTCTGAGATCGGCAAACAGCGCCTCAACCCGCTCGGCGCGCATGCCGGGCTCAAAGCGATCCAGCAGCGCGTCATAGGGCGACAGACCGCTGGCTTGGGCCAAGTGCTGAGCTTCCTCGCGGGCCAGCGCGACCACCTCGCGCCACAGCGGCACAAAACCGGCCCAGTCGTTGGCCGGACGCAAGCGCCGCCAAGCCTGCTCACAGCGCACGGTGGCTTGGGTGCGCCGCGCCACCAAATCTTCTGGCAAGGCTTGCAGATGGCGTGCATCGCGCTGCATCTCGCGCAAGTTGGCGCGCTGAACCTCATCGAGGTGGGTGCGCTCAATGCGCCCGACACGATCCAGCAGGGCCAGCACCTCGGGCGCAGTGCGCTCGGCGTGCAGCAGCACATCGAGCTCTGCCAAAGCGTTGGCCCGGGCTTCAGAAGCCCCCTCGGGCATGCCCACGGCCCGATCCCAAGAAGCGATGGCCCCCAGATGCTCCAGCCGGTACCAACGCAGATGGCGTTTTTCAAGGGTGGTGTAGGCGGGATGAAGATCAGGCAAGGGCATGGGGTGAGGCCGACGAAGCCGCATGGGAAAGAGCAGCGAGTGTAGTGAGTAGTGAGGTGCATGCACACTGCGCACCTTGATCGACCTCGACCGCAAGCAAACAGGATTCTGGAATGCGCTTTCGTTCTGTACCGCGACGGACCGCGCTCATTCATTTGGCCAACATGGCCGGTATGGCGGGGATGGCGGGTATCGGGTTGAGTGGCTGTCAACCGGCCGTGATCGACACGCTAAGCGAGCTTCAAGGCGGCTGGGTGGGGGCAGCGGTGCAGCGTGGGCATCGGCTGCGTGATCAGCTCAAGGGCCGCACCGGGACCCTGCCCGCCGCCTCTGTGCAGCACCGCACCCGGGTGCTGATCGTCGGCGGCGGCGTGGCGGGCTTGGCGGCGGCGCGGGCCTTGCGCGCAGCGGGCATCGACGACTTGGCCCTGCTGGAGCTGGAAGACAGCGCGGGCGGCAACGCCCGTGGGCACAGCATGGGCGGGATCGCTTGTCCGCTGGGGGCGCATTACCTGCCGGTGCCCAAGATGCAGGCGGACATCTTGGCCTTGTTGCAAGAACAGGGCTTGGCACGTTTCGAGCTGGGACGTTGGACGTTTGAAGAGCGCCATCTTTGCCACAGCCCGCAAGAGCGGCTTTACTTTGAAGGCGCTTGGCACGAAGGCTTGTTGCCGCCGGTCGAGTCGGACTCCAAACATGGTTCGCAAGGTTCAAGCACGCAAGCGGCTTATCGCCGTTTCAGTGCGTTGGTGAGTCAAGCCCAGCGCACATGGGGCTTTGCGGTGCCCAGCCTTGGCATGCCTTGGACGGCGGGTCATGCCGCGCTGGAGGCGCAGACTTTCCAAGCTTGGTTGGACAGCGCCGGGTTGGACGACGAGCGCCTGCGCTGGTATCTGGATTACTGCTGCCGCGACGACTACGGCGCAGGCATTGACACCGTCTCGGCTTGGGCGGGGTTGCATTACTTTGCCAGCCGGCACGGCTTTCATGCTCCCGGGGATGAGGACCGGGCGCATGAACCCGTGTTCACCTGGCCCGAAGGCAACGCTTGGCTCACCCGCCGCATGGCCCAGCCGCTGGGTGAGCGTTTGCACAGCGCGCGCACGGTGCTGTCGGTACACGAAGGCCGTCACGGTGTGGAGCTGCTCGCTTGGGACGAGCGCGCTGGGCGCATGGAAGCCTGGCAGGCCGAGCAAGTGGTGCTGGCTGTGCCGCTTTTTATCGCCGCACGGCTCTGGCAAAACGCACCCAGCGCCCTTCAGCAAACGGCAGCCCAAGCACGCTACGCCCCGTGGCTGGTGGCCAATATGCACATCCATCACCCGCTGCTGCAACGCGTCGGCGCGCCACCCGCGTGGGACAACGTCGCGTATGGTGGGGCGGGGGGCTCAACCTCGCTGGGCTACGTCGATGCGGGCCATCAGCGCCTCAACCCCACGCCGGGACCGACCGTGCTCACCAGCTACGTTGCCTTGAGCCAAGCCGAGCGCGCCGCCTTGCTCCATACCGACTGGTCCTTCTGGGCGCAGCGGGTGATCCGTGACTTGAGCGGCTTGCACCCTGACTTGCCGGCCAAACTGCAACGCATCGACCTGATGCGCTACGGCCACGCCATGCGCATCCCCCTGCCCGGCACCCGCAGCGCTGCGGCCCATCAAGCCCTGCCGCACTTGCCGGGGCGCATCCACTTGGCGCACGCCGACTTGGCGGGTTACTCGGTGTTTGAAGAAGCGTTTGCAGCGGGGATGCGGCAGGGGATGGATATAGGCACAGCACTGCGCACCACAGCGCGCTCATCCACCCGCTCGGGCGCGAACCGCTGAATCAAGCCCGCCATCACCTGCCGCGCTGCCGGGCCCGCGTCATGGCTGCGGTTGCAAACGTAGATATCTAAAGTGACAAGGCCAAGCTCTGGCCAAGTATGCAAAGCCAGATGCGACTCGGCCAGCAAAAGCACCCCCGTCACCCCAGCGGGGGTTTCGGGATGCTCAGGCGCAAAGCTGTGAAACAGCTCGCCCACCACGTTCAACCCCGCACCACGCACCGCCGCCAAACATAGCTCACGCAACCACAGCGCATCACACAACCCCACCACCGCACAGCCGCAGCCATGCAGCTCAGCCATCAAATGAAGTCCGTGGGCAGTGTGGGGCGCGGTGGGCATGGGGGCGGATTATCACGGCAGCACCTTGGCCACACGCAAGCCGATCATGGGGCCTTGGCTGCTGGGGGTATCGGCGTCGCGGACGGCGGAGCCAAAGTCCCAGCCACCGCACTGCCCATGGCGCCCATCCATAGGCTCAAACCCAACACGGCATAAGCATGCCGCCAATGGCTTATATCTTCATGCTTCATTCATTATCCTTGCGTTACTACATTGATCTTTATAAATACAAAGCCTACGCAAAGCCCCTTGAATCAGGGGTAAGTGGGTGTTGAGGCCTGTGGTTTTTTCACGCTTGAGGCTCAGGAATCAAGGTAAACCCTGGGGGTGTTGTATACGGGAATTCACCTATCGTTAAACTTTCATAAATCTTTAATCTATCGTTCAGCCGACCCAATCGGCACCATCCATCGAACAGGAGATTCCCATGACACAGCCCCGCACTGCTCGCCGTTTGCTGCCAGCAGCCATCCTTCTTGCGTTTGGTTCCTTGGCCGGTTCGGCCCAAGCGGTGGATTGGGGCGGTTACTTCCGCGCCGGGCCGGCCATGGCCGACAAAGATGCTTCACGCGCTTGCTACGGCTTGAGCGGCGCGGGCCTGAAGTACCGTCTGGGTAACGAGTGCGACATCTACGGTGAATTCGCCCTCTCGCAAGGGCTGAAGTCAGAAGGCGTGGACTACAAGGCCACCTTGATGACCAACCTGTACAACCCGCAAACCGACACTGGCGCAGCCACCGTCGGCATCAACCAGATGTTTGTCGAGGGCAAGGGCTACGACATCGCCCCGAACACCGCGTTCTGGATCGGCAAGCGCTTCTATGGCCGTGCTGACGTCCACATCGTCGATACCTTCTTCACCAACCTCAGCGGCGTGGGCGGCGGGGCCGACATCCCACTCAGCTTCGGCAAGCTGGGGGTGGCGTATTTCAAGAAGGACGTGGACGCGACCCAATCGGGCAACCGCTACAACGTCGATCTCTCGGACATCAGCGTCAACAAGGACGGCAAGCTGCGCGTGCTCTTGACCTCGACCCAAGGTAACTACACCGGCGGCACCTCGGGCGTGGGCCTGACGATTCAACACAACCAAGACAAGTTCTTGGGTCTGGGCGGCGGCAACACCTTGTGGCTGCAAACCGCGCAGGGCTCGGCCGGGTTGGACGGCAACTTTGGCGGCCTCGGCAACGACAGCAACGTCAAGAGCACCCGCTTGGTGGAAAGCATGACTTGGCAAGTGGGCGCTTTTGGCGGTCAAGCCTTGGCCATGGTGCAAAACGACGATGCAGCGGGTGTCAAAACGGCGTCGAGCTCGGTGGGGGGCCGGATGTCCTACGCCTTCACACGCAATTTCAAGCTGCTGGGTGAAGTGGGCGTATCGCAGAAAAAGCCTGACGGCAGCGACGCGCAACAACTCACCAAGATCACTGTGGCCCCAACCTTGGCCGTTGGCCCGGGCTTTTGGAACCGGCCTGAACTGCGCTTTTACGTGACCCACGCGACTTGGAACGATGCAGCCAACTTGGCGGCTGGGGCCAATGGGTTGACGGGTGTCCCGGCACTCTCCACCAAGACCAGCGGCACCAGTGTCGGCCTGCAAGCTGAAATGTGGTTCTGACGTGGTGCTGCGATTTTCCAAATTTGACCAAGTTGACCAAGGATTGATCATGAAAACATTGCACATGCTCCCCGTGGCGCTGGCTTCGGCCGTGCTGGTGGCGTTGACGGGCGGTGCGGCCCACGCCGGTGAAGTCGAAGTGCTGCACTGGTGGACGTCGAGCGGCGAGGCCAAGGCGGCTTCGGCCTTGAAGAGCACCTTGCAGGCCAAGGGCCACACATGGAAAGACTTTGCGGTGGCCGGTGGTGGCGGCGATTCAGCCATGACGGTGCTGAAATCGCGCGTGGTCTCGGGCAACGCCCCAGCGGCCGCACAGATCAAGGGGCCGTCCTTGCAGGAGTGGGCCAAGGAAGGCGTGCTGAGCAACATCGACGATGTGGCCAAGGCCGAGAAGTGGGATAGCCTGCTGCCGCCCGTGATCGCCGACATCATGAAATATCAAGGCCACTACATCGCCGCGCCGATCAACGTGCATCGCGTCAACTGGCTGTGGGCCAATCCGGCAGCGCTTAAAAAAGCCGGCATCAAGACCACCCCGACCACTTGGGATGAGTTCTTTGTCGCCGCTGAAGCTTTGAAGAAAGCCGGCATCATCCCCGTGGCCCACGGTGGCCAGAACTGGCAAGACTTCACCACTTTTGAGAGCGTGGCGCTGGGCGTGGGCGGAGCCGATTTCTACAAAAAGGCCCTTGTGCAGCTGGATCCCGCCGCGCTCAAGAGCCCCACGATGGAGAAGGTGCTCACCACCTTCAAACGCGTCAAGAGCTACACCGACAAGAACGCCCCGGGCCGCGACTGGAACCTGGCCACCGCGATGGTGATCAAGGGTGAAGCGGGCATGCAGTTGATGGGCGACTGGGCCAAGGGCGAGTTCATCGCTGCGGGCAAGGTACCGGGCAAGGACTTCAGTTGTTCGGCCGCACCGGGCACCGCCAAGGCCTTCACTTTCAACGTCGATTCGCTGGCCATGTTCCAAGTCAAAGGTGCCGAGAAGATCCAAGCCCAGCGTGACTTGGCTGCCGCCATCATGTCGCCCGAATTCCAAGAAGTCTTCAACCTCAACAAGGGCTCTATTCCGGTGCGTCTGGGCATGAAACTCGACAAGTTCGACGACTGCGCCCGCCTGAGCAGTACCGACTTTGTGGCGACCGCCAAGAGCGGCGGCTTGGTGCCCTCCGTGGCGCATGGCATGGCGATTGCGTCGGCCGCCCAAGGTGCGATTCAGGACGTGGTGAGCCAGTTCTGGAACAGCGACAAGATGACCGCTGCTGACGCGATGGACAAGATCGCCAGCGCGGCCAAGATCCACTGAGACCCACCGACCCCTTCTGAGAATTGAGTCATCATGGCCACCCGCCGCTTTGATCACTGGTTGCCCAAGCTGGTCTTGGCCCCAGGGTTCCTGCTCTCGTTCCTGTTCATCTACGGCTTGATCGCTTGGAACGGGGTGTTGTCGGTCTCGGCCTCACGGCTGCTGCCCAATTACACCTTCGTCGGCTTTGAGCATTACGTGGCCTTGTTCGAAAGCGAGCGCTGGTGGGTGGCCCTGCGCAACTTGCTGGTCTTCTCTTCGCTCTTCATCGGTCTGGCCATGGCGGTCGGGCTGCTGCTGGCGGTGTTGCTGGACCAGAAAGTTCGCGCTGAAGGGGCGCTGCGCACCATCTACCTCTACCCGATGGCGCTGTCCTTCATCGTCACCGGCACGGCGTGGAAGTGGATCTTGAACCCCGGGCTTGGCATCGAGCATCTGGTGCAGTCCTGGGGCTTTGAGAGCTTTCGCTTCGACTGGATCGTGGACCCGGACCGTGCGATCTACACCGTGGTGATCGCCGGGGTGTGGCAAAGCGCGGGCTTTGTGATGGCGCTGTTTTTGGCGGGCTTGCGCGGGATCGACGACTCGATCCTGAAAGCCGCGCAAGTCGATGGCGCTTCGTTGCCGCGCATCTACTGGCGCATCCTCATCCCGAGCCTGCGGCCGGTGTTTTTCAGCACGCTGATGGTGCTGGCGCACATCGCCATCAAGAGCTTCGACTTGGTCATGGCGCTGACCTCGGGCGGCCCCGGTTTTGCCACCGACATGCCGGCAACCTTCATGTACGCCATGGCCTTCACACGCGGTCAGATCGGTTTGGGCGCGGCCTCGGCCACGGTGATGCTGGCGACGGTGGCGGCCATCGTTGTGCCTTATCTCTACAGCGAGCTGCGCAAGCGCTCATGAGAACTTGAGAACAGTTGAGGTTCATCATGAAAATCTTGCAGCGCGTTTTGTTGATGTCCGTTTTGCTGGGCTTTGCCGCCGTTTTTTTGCTGCCGATGGTGGTGATGCTGATCACCTCGTTCAAGGACATGGACGACATCCGCACCGGCAGTCTTTTGGCCTTGCCCACGCACCTCAGCACCGAAGCTTGGAGCCGAGCTTGGTCAAGTGCTTGCACCGGCACCGACTGCGGCGGCCTGAAGCCTTACTTCTGGAACTCGGTCTTCATGGTCACGCCCGCCGTGCTGATCTCGACCGCGCTCGGGGCGCTGAACGGCTACATCCTGACCCAATGGCGCTTTCGCGGCAGTGAGCTGATGTTCTCGCTGATGCTTTTTGGTGTCTTCATGCCGCTGCAAGTCGTGCTGCTGCCGATGTCGCAAGTGCTGGGCTGGCTGGGCTTGTCGGATTCGCTTTGGGGCTTGGTGTGCGTGCATGTGCTGGTCGGTTTGGCCTCGACCACACTGTTTTTCCGCAACTACTACCTGGGCATTCCGCCCGAGCTGATCAAAGCGGCGATGCTTGACGGCGCAGGGCTGTTTCGGATCTTCTGGCGCATCTTGCTGCCACTTTCGACCCCGATTCTGGTCGTGACGCTGATCTGGCAGTTCACCGCCATCTGGAACGACTTCTTGTTCGGCGTGGTGTTTTCAGGCTCAGATGCCAAGCCGATCACCGTCGGCCTGAACAACTTGGCCAACACCAGCAGCAGCGTCAAGGAATACAACGTGGACATGGCAGCTGCGCTGATCGCAGCCCTGCCGACCTTGGTCATCTACGTGCTGGCGGGCAAATATTTCGTGCGCGGCCTCACCGCCGGCGCGGTCAAAGGCTGACAAGGAACAAGCACCATGGGCGCACTTTCCATCCGCAACGTTCGCAAGAGCTACGGCGACACCCACATCCTCAAAGGCATCAATCTGGAGATTGAGCGCGGCGAATTCTTGATTCTTGTCGGCCCCTCGGGCTGCGGCAAATCGACCCTGCTGTCGATGATCGCCGGGCTCGATGCGCCCACCGAGGGCACGATCCACATCGGCGAGCGTGACGTCACCCACGCCCTGCCCAAGGACCGCGACATCGCCATGGTGTTTCAGAGCTACGCGCTCTATCCCAACATGAACGTGGCGCAAAACATCGCCTTCGGCCTAGAGATGCGCAAAGTGCCCAAGGCCGAGCGCGAAGCGGCCGTGCTGCGCGTGGCCAAGATGCTCCAGATCGAACACCTGCTGAGCCGCAAACCGGGCGCGCTCTCAGGCGGGCAGCGCCAGCGCGTGGCCATGGGCCGCGCCTTGGCCCGCGACCCGCAGCTCTTTTTGTTTGATGAGCCGCTCTCCAACCTCGACGCCAAACTGCGCGTTGAGATGCGCGCCGAGATCAAACGCCTGCATCAGCGCACCCACACCACCACCGTTTACGTCACCCACGACCAAGTTGAAGCCATGACCTTGGGCGACCGGATCGCCGTGATGAAGGACGGCGTGGTGCAACAGTTCGGTCGCCCGGACGACATCTACCGCCGCCCAGCCACGCGCTTTGTGGCCGAGTTCATCGGCTCACCCGCCATGAACCTGATCGACGGCAGCGTGGGCCTTGAACGGGCGTTGATGCATGTGTTGGTCCACGGCACACCCGTGGCCCTGCAAGATGGTGCCCAGCGCGTCGTGCGGGTCGGCCAAGCGCTGAGTTACGGTCTGCGGCCGGAAGATGTGGTGGTCAACCCCGAGCCCGGCCCAGAGTCCAGCTCGGGTTTGGCCGGCGAGATCACCTTGGTCGAGCCCACCGGCCCAGAAACCTACGTCAGCGTCGATACCGCTGTGGGCGTGCTGGTGGCGCGCATCCCCGGCCAAGTACATCACCGCGTGGGTGAGCGGGTGCGCCTCGGCTGGTCGCCCGAGGTCGTGCATCTCTTTGACACAACCACAGGCCAGCGCGTCGGGCCCTGAACACGATAAACAGGCTTGGGCCTGCGATGATCACGGCATGACGACACATTCATTCCCCCGTGTAGTGGCCGACATCGGCGGCACCAACGCCCGTTTCGGCTGGCAAGCCGCCCCCGGTGACGACATCACCCATATCCGCAACCTCATCAACGCCGACCATGCGGGGGTGGCTGAGGCCGTTCGGTCCTATTTGCTGGCCGAGCATCTGCCTCAACCCAAAGCCATGGCCATGGGTATCGCCACCCCGGTGCAAGGCGACTTGATCCGCATGACCAACAGCCCGTGGGCGTTCAGCATCCAGGCGCTGCAAGCAGCACTGGGGTTGACCAAGCTGGCCGTGATCAACGATTTCACCGCCTTGGCTTTGGCGCTACCTTCGCTGCGCAAACCCCAACTGCGCCAAATCGCCGGGCCGTGTACCGCGCTCACGCCCGAGCACATCTGCTCCGGTCCCGTGGCCTTGCTCGGCGCGGGCACCGGCTTGGGTGTTTCCGGCCTGTTGCCCTTACCGGGCGGGCGTTGGGCACCGATCTCGGGTGAAGGCGGTCACGTCACTTTGGCCGCCACCGATGCCTTCGAAGCCGCCTTGCTCGACAACCTGCGCCGCCGCTTTGAACACGTCTCGGCCGAGCGCGTTTTGTGCGGCAACGGCTTGGCCCACTTGTACCGCGCTGTGGCCGAAGTCAAAGGCCATGCGGTGCTTGATCTAGGGCCGGCCGATATCAGCCGCTTGGGCCTGAACAGCACCGATGCTGATGCCGTCGCCACCCTGCACCACTTCTGCGCCTTCCTGGGCTGCGTGGCCGGCAACCTCGCCCTGACCCTCGGTGCCCGCGCCGGCGTCTACATCGGCGGCGGCATCATCCCCCGCTGGGGTGACTTCATCGAACGCTCGCCCTTCCACCAGCGCTTCATCGCCAAGGGCCGCTTCACCGACTACCTCTGCGCCCTGCCCATCTGGCTCATCCAAGCCGAAACCTCCCCCGCCCTCTACGGTGCCAGCCGCGCACTCGACCAAACAGCATGAAACTCCTGAGCCTCCAAATCGGCACCGCCAAGTCACTACCCGTGGGTGACCCCGTGGGCGAATCAAGCGTGTTGTCGGCGATTGGCAAGACGGCGGTGACGGGGCCGGTCAAGGTGCAGCGATTGGGGTTGGAAGGTGATGAACAGGCGGATTTGTCGGTGCATGGCGGGCTGGCGAAAGCCGTCTACGCCTACCCTTCAGAGCACTACGCTTATTGGCGACAACAACGGCAACAACAACGCCATGCACTTGGGTTATCCCTTGATTTGCCTTTTGGCAGCATGGGCGAAAACCTGACGCTGGCGGGTTTGTTGGAGACGGATCTTTTCGTCGGTGACGAATGGCACTTCAGCGACTGTGTGTTGCGTGTCACCCAGCCGCGCCAGCCTTGCTTCAAATTCAACGCCGTGATGGGCGACAAACTGGCGGCGAAGAAGATGGCCCAGACCGGGTTTTGTGGTGTTTACCTTTCAGTCGTCACCCCAGGCCGCCTGAGCGCCGGCGAATCTTTCCGCCTTGTCCCCGGCTCACGCCAGACCTCGATCCTGTCGCTGTTCAAGGTCAGCATGTTGAAAACGCGCAACGACTGAGACATCCATGATGTCGCTCGCAGCGGGCTCATGCAGCGTGCAGCACATCCAGAATCTGCGCGCCATAGGCGGTGAGTTTTTTGGAGCCAACGCCGGGCACGCAGGCCAAGTCGTCGAGGTTGTGCGGCCAGCGCTGGGCCATTTCGGCCAAGGTGATGTTCTGGAAGACGAGGTAGGCCGGCAGGTTGTGGTCGCGGGCCACCCCGGCACGCCATGTTTTGAGGGCTTCAAAGCGGGCTTGGGCGGTGGGATCGAGGTCTTCCAGCACCTTGGCCGCTTCAGCCGCCGCCCCGGTGCGCCAGCCCCGGCGCTCTTGGGCCTTGCGACCGGCCACCTCTTTGGGCAAGGCCGGGGTTTTCATGCGCAGGCTGACTTCGCCGCGCAAGACCTCACGCGCGCGCTCGTTCAGCGCCAAGGTGTTGAACTCGCCTTCGGTATCGAGATAGCCCATGGCCACGAGTTGCCGCATCACGGCGCGCCATTGGATCTCGGACAAATCGGTGCCGATGCCGAAAGTGGACAAGCACTCATGGCCCATCTGGCTGACTTTGTCGGTGAGCTTGCCGCGCAAGACATCAATCAAATGCGCCACGCCAAAACTGCGCGCACTGTGCTGCGCCACGCCGTGCTGGGTGAAACGATAGATGCACGACAAGGCCTTGCGCGCCGCCTCGGTGCCGTCCCACGTCTGGGGCGGATGCAGGCAGTTATCGCAGTTGCCGCAGGGCTCGCTGGCTTCGTCGAAATAACTCAGCAAACGCACGCGCCGGCAGTCATGCGCCTCAACCAGCGCCAGCAAAGCGTCAAGCTTGCGCCGCTGGGCGCGCTTGAACATCTCATCGGCTGGGCTGTCGTCGATCAAACGGCGCTGATGCACCACATCGGCCAGGCCGTAGTTCATCCAAGCCTGGGCTGGGGCACCGTCGCGGCCCGCTCGGCCGGTTTCTTGGTAATAGCCTTCGATGTTTTTGGGCAGTTCCAAATGGGCCACAAAGCGCACATCGGGCTTGTCGATGCCCATGCCAAAGGCGATGGTGGCCACCATGATCAAGCCGTCTTCGCGCAAGAAGCGGTCTTGGTTGCGGCGGCGCTGCTCGGCGTCCATGCCCGCGTGGTACGGCAAGGCGTTCAGGCCCTGCTCGCACAGCCAAGCGGCTGTTTCTTCCACCTTGCGCCTGGAGCCGGCGTAGATGATGCCGGCCGCATCGGCGTGTTCACTGCGAATAAAGCGCAGCAACTGTGTGCGAGCGCTATCGCGCTCAACGATGTTGTAGTGGATGTTGGGTCGATCAAAGCTGGCCACAAAACGGCGTGCTTCGTTCAATTGCAAGCGCTCCAAGATATCGGCTTGGGTCTGGGCATCGGCGGTGGCGGTCAGGGCCAGACGCGGCACCTGCGGGAACTGCTCGTGCAGCACCGAGAGTTGCAGGTAGTCCGCGCGGAAGTCATGACCCCACTGGCTGACGCAATGCGCCTCGTCGATGGCAAACAGCGCCAACAAGCCGCGCTCAGCCAACGAGGTCAAGATGCCCAAAAAACGTGGCGAGATGACGCGCTCGGGCGCGGCGTACAGCAAGGTCAAGCGCCCGGCGAGCAAATCGCGCTCCACCGCTTGGGTCTGGGCGGCGTTCAAGGACGAGTTGAGAAAGGCCGAAGCCACGCCCGCTTCATCGAGCGCGCCCACTTGGTCATGCATCAGGGCGATCAAAGGGCTCACCACCACCGTCACGCCCATCCCCGCTTGGTGGCGCAGGATGGCCGGCACTTGGTAGCACAGGCTTTTGCCACCGCCCGTGGGCATCAACACCAGCGCATCGCCCCCTTGAGCCACGTGAGCGACGATGGCTTCTTGCTGGCCCCGGAAGGCGGGATAGCCGAAGACCTCGTGCAAGACACGACGGGCAGCGGGGGCGGGGTTTTCGAGCAAATCTTCAAACGAGGCAGGCATGGGCGGGGATAGTAACGGGGTGCATCACGGGGTGCATTCGTTGAACCCAAGCTGGGGCACAATCGCCGGTCATTCAGCAGCGCATTCAGGAGTGGCTTCATGGCCTCCGTCAATAAAGTAACTCTCATCGGCAACCTCGGCCGAGACCCCGAAGTCCGCTACCAACCCAGCGGCTCGGCCGTGTGCAACGTCTCGATTGCCACCACCCGGAACTGGAAAGACAAGACCTCGGGCGAACGCGCCGAAGAAACCGAGTGGCACCGCGTGGTGTTCTTCGACCGCTTGGCCGAAATCGCGGGTGAATATCTGCGCAAGGGCCGTCCGGTCTACATCGAAGGCCGCCTGAAGACCCGCAAGTGGCAAGACAAAGACGGCAAAGACAACTACACCACCGAAATCGTCGCCGAGCAGATGCAACTGCTGGGCGGACGTGAAGGCATGGGGGGTGGGGACGACATGGGTGGTGGCGGTGGCGGCGAATCTGCACCCCGTGCAACACCGCGCCAAGCACCGCAACGTTCGGCAGCCCCAGCACCGGCACGCAGCAACCCGAGCCCTGCGCCCTCCTCGGCGTCGAGCTTTGGCGGCATGGATGACGACATCCCGTTCTGATCCACGCCGTCAGGTGCCCTGAAAAATCAGCGGGGTGATGTCGTTTTTTACGCCGTTTCGAGCGCTCATGGGCTTGAAACGGCCCAGCCAAGTCGGGTTCATCGCCCTGTTTCAGCTACAGTCGCAGGCATCACATCAGGCTTGTTTTTTGCAACCCCCCGCCGAGATCGACAAAGTGCCTTGGATCACAGTCTGCAACTTGAGAGATGAGCCTGCGGCAGCCCCTGCCCTCGGCTGTCTGAACGGGTAACGCCATGTCTGTCAGTGTTTGGCTGCTCGTCGTCATCGCCTTGGCCTTGCTGGTCGTGGTGGTCTTCACCCTGCTGTGGCGCTCAGCGCGCAAGCAAGCCGCCGATGACTTGCCCACCGAGTGGCCGCTGGTGCAGCGCCCGCTGTTCTCGCCGGAAGAGCGCACGCTTTATCGGCAACTGCGCGCCGCTCTGCCGCACCACATGATCTTGGCCAAGGTGCCCTTGGTGCGCTTTTGCCAGCCGGTGGACCGCAACGACGTGCGCTACTGGTTTGGCCTGCTGGGCCCGATCCACGTGAGTTTCATCATCTGCGCCGACAACGGCCGGGTCTTGGCCGCCTTGGACATCAAGCGGCCCGACTTCAAGCCCTCACGCCGCACCACCGTCATCAAGCAAGCGGTGTTGACGGCTTGCCGAATTCGCTACATCGAGTGCCGCAGCGATCAGTTGCCTTCCACCTCGGATCTGCAAGGCATCGTGCCGCAGCAAGGTGAAACGGCCGCACGCACCTATGTGCCTGGATCCGGCCCTCAAACCCACGCCAGCCCGCCGGATCGCTCCGCCGCCAGCGGTGCCTCTTCAGGCCATGCCGGTGCGCCCCAACAAGGCAGCAATGGTCGCTCAACCCTGGCCCATGCCGTGCGTACACCGCGTAACGGCACCCCTTGGTATGAATCGGGCTTCAGCCAAGATTCCTTCTTTGCCCCGGATCTGCGCGATCAGTCCTTCCCAGAGACCGATCCCAACGCGGGCTTGAGCTCATCGAACAGCCGCTTCCCCAGCTTTGCTGCCGGCAACAACGCCGATCTCCAAAGCCACCGCCAATGGCCGCCACAAACATCCACTGGCGGCCCGCCCTCGGTACCCCCGCCGGCACCCGACGGCTTCGGCAGCCCGCCACCGGCTTTTCGCCGCCGTTAAAAGACCCACAGCAGGGCGCTGGTCATGACCACATAGCGCCCCAGCTTGCCCACGGCCATGTAGGCCACACAGGGCCAAAACGGCAAACGTAGCCAGCCGGCCACAGCACACAGCGGATCGCCCACCACCGGCAACCAACTCAGCAGACAAGCCCGCGCACCAAAGCGCCGCAACCAGCCCAGCACCCGATGCTCGGGGCTGTGATGGGTGGTTTTTTCGTAGAGTTTTTCTGCGCCCCAGCCCATCCACCACGAGACCGCCCCGCCCAAGGTATTGCCGACGGTGGCCACCAAAATCGCCGGCCAGAACAGTTCGGGATTGAGCTTGATCAGGCCAAACACCACCGGCTCTGAGCCCAAAGGCAGCAAGGTGGCCGAGACGAACGCGATGATGAAGACTGCGGGTAGGCCGATCTCAGGCAAGGCCATCCAGAGCAGGAGCTGTTGGATGATTTGGGCGATCCAAGCTTCCATGGTGAGCGGCGCTTAAAGGCGCTAGAGAGCGTGATCACACGAAGCTGCGAGTGTGCCCCAGCCCACATCGGGCCGCTATACTCCTGCCTCCTTTTTCAGCAACTTGCGATGCATATCGGCCCCTTCGAGCTGCCGAACCCGGTTTTCTTGGCCCCCATGGCGGGCGTGACCGACCGGCCCTTTCGCCAACTGTGTAAACGGCTGGGTACGGGCTACGCCGTGGGCGAGATGGTGACCGCCAAGCCCGAACTGCGCCATAGCCGCAAAACCGCCACCCGCTTGAATCACGTCGGTGAGAGCGCGCCGATTGCGGTGCAAATCGCCGGCACCGACCCCGCACAGATGGCCGAGGCCGCGCGCTTCAACATCGACCACGGGGCGCAGATCATCGACATCAACATGGGCTGCCCAGCCAAGAAGGTCTGCAACGTTTGGGCGGGATCGGCTTTGATGCAAAACGAGCCGCTGGCGCTCACCCTCATCGACGCCGTGGTCAGCGCCTGCGTCCCCCACAACGTGCCGGTCACCCTCAAGATGCGCACCGGCTGGTGCGCCAGTGAGCGCAACGCTGAACGCCTAGCGCGTGGTGCTGAAGCCGCTGGCATCGCGATGGTGACCGTGCACGGTCGCACGCGTGAACAGGGCTACAAGGGCGAGGCCGAATACCGCACCATCGCGGCCGTCAAAGCCGCGCTACGCATCCCGGTGGTCGCCAACGGCGACATCGACTCGCCCGCCAAGGCCCAAGCCGTCTTGGCCGCCACCGGCGCGGACGCCGTGATGATCGGCCGCGCCGCGCTGGGCCGCCCTTGGCTGGGCGGCGATATCGCCCACTACCTTGAGCACGGCACGCTGCGCCCGGCACCGCTAACTACCGATGTGGCGGCTTGGCTGATCGCCCAACTGCATGAGCATCACGCCCTGTACGGTGAGTTCATCGGCGTGCGCAGTGCCCGCAAACACATCGGCTGGAGCGTGGCCGAGCTGGCCGAAGGCACAACCTTTCGGGCGCAGATGAACACCTTGACGACTCCCGACGCCCAGATCGCGGCGGTGAGCGATTTTTTCAGCGCGCTGGCCCAGCGCCATCCCCGCTGGCCCACACCCGCCTCTTTCCCTGTCCCTGAAGACCTTGCTGCATGAGCCAAGATAACGATCCCCCCGATGCCACCCCCGAAGAGGGCAAGGGCAGCCCCATCGATGCATGCATCCGCACCACCATGGCGATTTACTTTGCTGATCTGAACGGCACCGAACCGCGCTCGCTCTATGACATGGTCGTCAAAGCGGTCGAGCGACCCTTGCTCGAAGTGGTGATGCAGCGCGCCGAAGGCAACCAGAGCCGCGCCGCCGAATGGCTCGGCATCAACCGCAACACCCTGCGCCGCAAGCTGGTCGAGCACGAGCTGGCTTCTTGAGCCACGCCTGAACGCCGACCTCTCTCCTTTCCTCCTTACCTAGAAAAGCCGCTTTCATCATGGCCCTGACCGCTCTCCTCTCCGTCTCCGACAAGACTGGCATCCTCGAATTTGCCCAAAGCCTGCACGCGCATGGCATCAAGCTGCTGTCCACCGGCGGCACGGCCAAGCTGCTGGCTTCCAACGGCCTGCCCGTCACCGAAGTCTCTGAGATCACCGGATTCCCCGAGATGCTCGACGGCCGTGTCAAGACCTTGCACCCGCGCGTGCATGGCGGCCTGCTGGCCCGGCGCGATGTCCCTGAGCACATGGCCGCACTTGCGGCGCACGGCATCGACACCATTGATCTCTTGATCATCAACTTGTACCCGTTCGCCCAAGCCACGGCACGCGCCGACTGCACGCTGGAAGATGCGATCGAGAACATCGACATCGGCGGCCCGGCGATGCTGCGCGCCGCCGCCAAGAACTGGCAAGACGTGGGCGTGGTGATCGACCCGAGCGACTACCCGCAAGTACTGGCTGAGCTGACCGCCTCCAACGGTGCAAGCCTCACGCGCACCACCAAGTTCATGCTGGCCAAGAAGGTGTTCTCACACACCGCCGCCTACGACGGCATGATCAGCAACTACCTCACCGCCCTCGAAGCCGGCTCAGAAGAGAAGACCGCCGACGTGCCCAAGCGCGAGGCCTACCCGAGCGTTTTTAACCTGCAACTGCACAAGGTGCAGGGCATGCGCTACGGCGAGAACCCGCACCAAAGCGCCGCGTTTTACAAGGAAGCCAAGGTCGCTGAAGGCTTGCTGGCCGGTTGGACCCAGATCCAAGGCAAGGAACTCAGCTTCAACAACATCGCCGACGCCGACGCTGCGTGGGAATGCGTCAAGGCCTTCGAGCAACCAGCTTGCGTGATCGTCAAGCACGCCAACCCCTGCGGCGTGGCCATCGGTGCCACCCCGCTGGAAGCCTACGAGAAGGCGTTGAAGACCGACCCGACGAGCGCCTTCGGCGGCATCATCGCCTTCAACCGTCCGCTCGACGCCGACGTGGTGGAGAAAATCAACGCCAACAAACACTTCGTCGAAGTGGCGCTGGCCCCAGCCATCACCCCGGCCGCCCGCGCGGCTTACGCCAGCAAGGTCAATGTGCGCCTGCTGGAAGTGCCGCTCAGCCGTTTGAGCAACCCGCTCGACATGAAGCGCGTCGGCGGCGGCATGCTGCTGCAATCGGCCGACAACATCGACATCGTCGGTGACATCAAGGTCGTCACCCAGCTCGCGCCGACCGCGCAGCAAATGCAAGACATGCTGTTTGCTTGGACCGTGGCGCGTTTCGTCAAGAGCAACGCCATCGTCTTTTGCAAGGACAGCATGACTTATGGTGTCGGTGCGGGCCAGATGAGCCGCTTGGATTCAGCCCGCATTGCCGCCATCAAGGCCCAAGCAGCGGGCCTGAGCTTGCAAGGCACAGCGGTGGCCAGCGATGCCTTCTTCCCGTTCCGCGACGGGCTGGACGTGGTGGTCGATGCGGGTGCCACCTGCGTCATCCACCCGGGTGGCTCGATGCGCGACCAAGAAGTGATCGATGCGGCCAACGAGCGCGGCATCGCCATGGTGCTGACCGGCACACGCCACTTCCGTCATTGATGCCACTGAGGCCACGGCATTGAGCACTATGCGCATCCTCGGTATCGATCCCGGCTTGGCCACCACCGGCTTTGGCGTGATCGATGTCGAGGGCCACGACTTGAGCTATGTGGCCAGCGGCACCATCCGCACCATCCGCACGACAGGCACTCAAGGCACCACGGGCGTCACCTTGGGTGACTTGCCTGGACGACTCAAGATCTTGTTCGAAGGGGTGCGCGAGGTGGTGGCGACCTACCAGCCGCAGTGCGCCTCGGTCGAGATTGTTTTTGTCAACGTCAACCCTCAAAGCACCTTGCTGCTGGGCCAAGCGCGTGGAGCAGCCATCACGGGGCTGGTGTCATGTGATTTGCCGGTGACGGAATACACCGCTTTACAGATGAAAAAAGCCGTGGTCGGCCACGGACACGCCAGCAAAGCACAGATCCAAGCCATGGTGATGCGCCTGCTGCGCTTACCCGGTCAACCCAGTCAAGACGCCGCTGACGCCTTGGGGCTGGCCATCACCCACGCCCACGCCGCCAAATCGTTTGCCGCCCTCGGCCAAGCCACCGAAGTCAACCGCCGCACCTACGCGCAGTATCGGGGTGGGCGGATTTATTGAGCGAGGCGAGAGCCTCAGGCTGATTTGTTCGGTCCTTCAACCGATATACCGCTGCCTGACTCTCGGCTGGGTCGGATGTTTTCGAGCGCTTTGGCCGCAAGGTTGGCAACGTACGCCTGCGAAGCGCCGTTCTTGACCGCTTCATTCAGAGCAATCAGATCCCCGCTGATGGCCATGCGACTCTCGGAAAGTTGGCGCTCCATCTTGGAGCGCATCGCGGCCTCCTTTTGGATGGCTGCTGATTCGCCGCCACCGCTCTTGAAAAGCGACTCCACGGTTTCCACCAAGCGTTGCAGCACGGTATAGACCATGGCGGCGGAGAAGCCACCCAGCAGAGCCAGTAAGGGTTTGCCAAAGGCCACACCGCCAGCAGGCGGGTGCTCCTTGGTGGTCTTGGCAGCAGATGCATCGATGGCCGCAGAGGTTGCCGATTCTTGGGGTCCAGAAGCGGCCTGAGGAGCCGTTGCAGACGCCATGGTGACGGTCTGGAAACTGGTCAAGCTCTCCAACGAGATCACTTGCGACATCACCAAGCCCGCCATCAAGCCCAAGATGATGCGGATCCAGTACGAGCTGTCGTAGCGCGTGTCGTAGGTGGCGTTGCTGACGTAGCGATAGGACGAAAAAAGGGCGTTGAAGCAAGCCCCCAAGCCCGAGGCACTCATCAGAAACATCAGCACAACGAACAAATTCCAGCCCTGCATGCTGTAGATGCCGGCTTCCAAGTTCTTGTAGTTCACGTGGGACGACAGACTGGTCGCCACGAACATGGCCGTGAAAAACAACGCCGCCAAGATCAGATAACGCACGTTGGGCAGCGGGCCAAAAATACCCAGCAAAGTACCCTTGTGCGGGTCATTCATCAAGGTATGGACCGCGTGTGGCATCGCTGGGGCCACCACATCGGCCAAGCGGTTATGCAGCTTGACGGTGTTCGCTAACGTCAACCGGGGTTGATGCTTATCGAGGTGTTCCAGTGCGCTCGTCAATTCATCCGGGATCTTGATCGCTTGGCCCACGGCGTAGTGCAACATCGACTCGCACTCGGCCGTGAGCTCTTTCAACAAGTCGATATTTTCCGCGCTGATGGCCGGCGAGCCCTTCGGCAGATCACCGACCAAGTTGTTTTCAGTCAGTGCAAGACTCATGACCCAGAGACCTTCTTCATACCGTTCGGGTTAGATCACCAAGCCGGGGCGAGATCGGCAAAGCCTTCAGGCGCGAGACGCGCATCGTCAAAGGTGACGATTTCCCAAGCGGTGGCATCGGCATACAAAGCGTGCAAAAGCTTGCTGTTGAGGGCGTGGCCGCTACGGAAGGCGCTGTAGGTCGCCAACATCGGATGCCCGGCCACATAAAGGTCGCCGATGGCATCCAGAATCTTGTGCTTCACGAACTCATCGTCGTAGCGCAAGCCTTCGGCGTTGAGCACCCGGTAATCATCGACCACGATGGCGTTGTCCATGCTGCCGCCCAAGCTCAAGCCGCGCGAACGCATCATCTCGACGTCTTTGGTAAAGCCAAAGGTGCGCGCCCGAGCAATATCACGCCGATATAGCCCTGAGCCCAAATCAAAACTCACGCGCTGGCCGGTGGCATCGACAGCAGGATGGGCGAAATCAATTTCGAAGTTGAGCCGATAACCGTGATGGGGTTCGAGTTTGGCCCATTTAAGACCCCGACCTTCGCCCTCACGAATCTCAATCGGTTTCTTAACGCGCAAAAACCGCTTGGGAGCCGCCTGAACCTCAATCCCTGCGGACTGAAGCAGAAAGATAAAAGACGCCGCTGAGCCGTCGAGAATAGGCACTTCATCGGCGGTGATATCGACGTAGAGATTATCCAAACCCAGGCCACAGCAAGCCGACATCAAATGCTCGATGGTCTGGACCTTGGGCGCACCCGGATCACCGCCCACCGAAATGGTGGTGGCCATGCGTGTATCGCAGACCGAGGCGGTGGTGGCCGGAATATCCACCGGATTGGGCAAGTCGATACGCCGAAAAACGATCCCGGTATCGGGCGCAGCCGGCCGCAAGGTGAGCTCCACCTTTTGGCCACTGTGCAAACCGACACCGACCGCGCGTGTCAACGCTTTGAGCGTACGTTGGCAAATCATGCGCAGATTTTAGGCTCCGGATGTTTCAGTCAGCTTGCTTGCGCAAAAAGGCGGGGATTTCGATTTCATCCATGCCATTACTCGCCAAGGCATCTACCCGGGCCGCAGCTTGGCTGCGGTTATTGCGCCAAACGCTGGGCGGCACAAAATCGCTACCCGAACCGACGGTATAGCCACCACTTTGAGGCACTGGGGTATTGAGCACCGGGATGTTATCGGTGCCGCGATTGCCGGGAGCCGATGGCGGCTGTTGCGGAGCAGCGGCCGTCTGAGGTTGTTGCGCGCTCGGATGAGCACTCAAGCCTTGTTGTGGGTGAACCGCCGATTTCGGTGGCGCACTCGGATGACCAGGATGGGGTTGATGCGAAGGCTGGAAACCCTGCGGAACATAGCCCTGGGGCATGGCGGGATAGCCAGTGGGCTGTTGTTGCCCATACAAGCCTTGGGCGGCACGCTTGCCCGAAGCCAAGCCGGTGGCGATCACGGTCACCCGCAACTGATCCACCAGCGACTCGTCGTAGGCGGTTCCGAAGATCACATGCGCTTCATCGGCCGCATAGCGCCGGATGGTGGTCATGGCGTTGCGGCTTTCCGCCAGCTTGAACGTGGCCTTGCTGGCCGCGATCAGCACCAGCACACCGCGCGCACCCGACAGATCAATGCCGTCCAGCAGCGGACACGCCACGGCAGCTTCAGCCGCCTTGGTGGCGCGATCCGGGCCGCTGGCCGTGGCCGTGCCCATCATGGCTTTACCGGGCTCGCTCATCACCGTTTTGACGTCTTCAAAGTCAACGTTGACCAAACCGGGGATGTGGATGATGTCGCTGATGCCGCCCACGGCATTTTTAAGCACATCGTTGGCTTCGGCAAAGGCGTCTTCTTGGGTGACGTCATCGCCCAAGACTTCAAGCAGCTTTTCGTTGAGCACAACGATGAGGGAATCCACGTTGGATTCCAACTCCACCAAGCCGGCATCGGCTTGCTGCGTGCGGCGCTTGCCTTCAAATTCGAAGGGTTTGGTCACCACGCCGACCGTGAGGATGCCCATGTCCTTGGCGATGCGCGCAATCACGGGGGCCGCTCCAGTGCCGGTACCCCCACCCATACCCGCCGTGATGAACACCATGTGAGCGCCCTCAAGGGTGGCGCGAATCCGATCCACAGCTTCTTCGGCAGCAGCACGACCCGCATCCGGGCGCGATCCAGCCCCCAAACCAGTGTGGCCCAATTGCAACAACTCATGGGCTGAGGAGCGATTCAAGGCCTGCGCATCCGTGTTGGCGCAGATGAACGCCACCCCCTGCACGCCTTGCCTGATCATGTGCTCGACGGCATTGCCACCACCACCACCTACGCCGATCACCTTGATTTGCGTGCCTTGATTGAACTCTTCGATCATTTCGATTCCCATACCGATCTCCTAGCTTACCGCGCTGCGACCCGCCTCACCATCCTCATTGCCGTGGAAAGCCCCCTATAGGGTTGGCATCCACCCGTATTCATTACCTGAGCACACAGCTCCAAAAACAGCTTAAAAATTCTTCAAAAACCAGTCCCTTGCCCGTCCATAAGCCGACTGTACTTGGCCCGGGATCCGCGTCACCTTCGCACCCCTGTAACGGGCCCGACGCGCCTCTTCCAACAAACCCATGGCCGTGGCCGAACGAGGGCTCGCAAGCATGTCATAAAGTGGCCCGCCATAGGTGGGCAAACCTTTACGTACCGGCTTCAGGAAAATATCCTCGCCCAGCTCGACCATGCCATGCATCACCGCTGCGCCACCCGTCAAAACGATGCCGGAAGCCAAGCGTTCGCTGTAGCCTGACTCGCGAATCACTTGGTTGACCATGGCAAAGATTTCTTCCACACGCGGCTCAATCACGCCGGCCAAGGCCTGGCGGCTGAGTAACCGTGGGCCGCGATCCCCCAAGCCGGGCACCTCGATTTGTTCGATCGGATCCGCCAACAACTGTTTGGCCACCCCGAAGTCGATCTTGATCTCTTCGGCGTCGCGCGTTGGGGTGCGCAAGGCCATGGCGATATCACTGGTGATCAAGTCACCCGCCACCGGAATCACCGCCGTGTGGCGCACGGCACCGTCGGCGTAGATCGCCACATCGGTGGTGCCTGCCCCCACATCGACCAACACCACACCCAGATCTTTTTCATCAGCCGTCAGCACCGCCAAACTTGAGGCCCGGGGATTGAGCACCAGCTGCTCAACTTCCAGACCGCAACGGCGCACGCATTTGATGATGTTTTCAGCGGCACTTTGGTTGCCGGTGACGATATGCACCTTGACCTCAAGCCGCCCACCCGACATGCCCACCGGCTCTTTGACAGGCTGGCCGTCGATGATGAAGCTCTGGGGCTCGACCAGCAACAAGCGCTGATCGGCCGAGATGTTGATCGCCTTGGCGGTTTCGACCACCCGCGACACATCCAACGCCGTCACGTCTTGATCGCGCACGATCACCATGCCGGTCGAGTTCTGGCCCCGAATGTGGCTGCCAGTGATGCCGGTGTAGACCCGCGTGATCTTGCAGTCGGCCATCATCTCGGCCTCTTTGAGCGCTTGCTGAATCGACTCCACCGTGGCGTCGATGTTCACCACCACGCCCCGCTTGAGCCCATGCGACGGTGCCACCCCCATGCCGGCCAGACGCAGCTCACCACTGGGCAAAATCTCCGCCACCACCGCCATGATTTTGTGGGTGCCGATATCAAGGCCAACCACCAATTCCTTGTATTCCTTGGCCATTCCTGTTCCTCGCAAGCAGCGCGCTCAGCGCGCCTTGCGCTTGGTGCTCTCAACCGTCGTCGTGCCCATACCCACCAGACGCACGGCAAAACCTTCGTTATGACG
Source organism: Leptothrix toolikensis (SeqCode) (assembly GCF_057922285.1). Classification (NCBI taxonomy): domain Bacteria; kingdom Pseudomonadati; phylum Pseudomonadota; class Betaproteobacteria; order Burkholderiales; family Sphaerotilaceae; genus Leptothrix; species Leptothrix toolikensis (SeqCode). Next base: position 13,039 of record NZ_JBYSVC010000009.1, on the reverse strand, counting down.
CAAATCAGCGTATTCCACGGCACGACGCTGGAAACGCTCCTGCAATTGTCCGATGGTTTGGGCAAAGCGCTGTGTCCGACCTAGCACTTCCTCACGCGAACCGCGTCCCAATTCCAACACTGGGCCGCTGCGCAGCTCCACCCGCCAAGATCCTCGGTCCGAAAGAGCGACCCGACTGAGCTCAGAGCCCAGCGGCTTGAGCACTGGGGTCACCGCATGCCAAAGCGCCAACACCTCGGGAGCCGAGCCCTGAGGGCCGCGCAAGCTCACCATATCGGCGTCATCCACGTCCCCCATATTGACTTCAAACACCCGCCCTTGGGCATCGACCAGCAGGTCATCGCCTTCGTCGCGTTCCCACAACGCCACGGGCTCATATTCTTCAAGCGTCACGGCCAAACGGTTCGGCCAGACGCGGCTCACCGTGGCGCGACGGATCCAGGGAATGGACTCAAACACCGCCCGAGCCGCCTTCAGATCCATGCTGAAGTAGCTCCCCACCAGCCGAGGGACAGCATAGTCTTGCAAGGACGCGGGGCTGTGATGCGGAACATGCCCGCGTACATCCAAGCTGCGCACCACAAACAAGGACGAACGACTCCCCCAAGCCAAGGCGGCCAGCACCAAGGCAACTCCGACCAAGCCAACCAACACCAAGGTGACCCAACGCATCAAGCGCAGATCGAACGGCAGTGCCGAAGCGGGCCTCGTCGGCATGGGCGCAGGGTTCGCTTCAGGCATGACCCGGTCCATCGGCAAGCGTGCCGCCCAAAGCCGGTGAGGCATCGAGCCGCGCGGCAGCCAGCAAACGCAGGCAAAGCTGCTCGTAGCTGAGGCCCGCAGCGCGCGCTGACATCGGCACCAAGGAATGCCCGGTCATGCCTGGTGCGGTGTTCATCTCCAGAAGGAAGGGCTTGCGATCACTGGCGCGGATCATGAAATCAGCGCGACCCCAGCCCCGGCAACCCAACGCCCGAAACGCCGCCACAGCCAAGCGCTGAATCGCCTGCTCTTCGGCTTCGGGCAAGCCGCTTGGGCAAAGGTAGCCGACCTCATCGCTGAAGTACTTGTTTTGATAGTCGTACTTGCCTTCGGGAGCGACGATGCGCACCACCGGCAAAGCGTGGGCTGAAGCGCCCTCGCCCAAGATCGGGCAGGTGAGTTCTTCACCCGCGATGAAGGCTTCACACAGCACATCCGGGTCATAACGCCCAGCCAACTGCACTGCTGCGTGGATTTGATCTTCGTCGGTGACTTTGCTGATGCCAATCGAGGAGCCCTCGCGCGGCGGCTTGATCATCAGCGGCAGGCCCAAATCAGCGGTCAGATCGCGCACGCGCTCGTCGCTGCGATCATCCGGCCCGATCCAGCGATAGGCCGGCGTGGGCAGGCCTTCGGCGATCCAGACCCGCTTGGTCATGACCTTGTCCATGGCGATGGCTGAGGCCATCACGCCCGAGCCGGTGTAGGGAATACCGAGCAGCTCCAGCGCGCCTTGCATCGAGCCGTCTTCGCCGTGGCGACCGTGCAGCGCGATGAAGCAGCGGTCAAAACCCTCGCTGCGCAAATCCCCCAGCGGGCGCTGCGCCGGATCAAAAGCGTGCGCATCCACCCCTTGGCTGCGCAGGGCTTGCAAGACGCCGGTGCCCGACATCAACGACACATCCCGCTCTGCGGACGTGCCGCCCATCAAAACAGCCACCTTGCCCAAACGTTTATTCATGCTTGTTCTTCCTTGAAAAGCTCCACCAGCCGGGCGGGCAGCGACCCAATCGAGCCCGCGCCCATGGCGATCACGACATCCTGATCGCGAACCTGAACGCCCAAGGCCTCGGGCAGCGCGTCCACTGCATCGACAAACACCGGGTCCACTCGGCCGGCGACACGCAAAGCGCGCGCCAAGGAGCGCCCATCGGCCGCCACCAAGGGCGCTTCGCCAGCGGCGTAGACCTCGGTGAGCAGCACCGCATCGGCCGAACCCATCACCTTGACGAAGTCTTCAAAGCAGTCACGCGTGCGGGTGTAGCGGTGCGGCTGAAACACCAGCACCAAACGCCGCCCCGGGAATGCGCCACGTGCTGCCGCGATCACTGCCGCCATTTCGACCGGGTGATGGCCGTAATCGTCGATCAACGTGAAGCTGCCACCGCCGTGCTGCGCCGCCACCGGCAACTCGCCCCAACGCTGAAAACGCCGGCCCACACCGGCAAAGGCGGCCAGCGCCTTGACGATCGGCTCGTCGGGCAACTCCAGCTCGGTGGCCACCGCAATGGCGGCCAAGGCGTTACGCACGTTGTGCTCGCCGGGCAGGTTCAAGGTGATGTGCAAATCGGGCATCGCCACGCCGTTGCGCCGCTGACAGACAAAACACATCTGCCCGCCGGGCAGGGCCTGCACATCGACCGCACGCACTTGCACGTCTTCACCCAACCCATAGGTGATGAGCGGCCGCGAAACCATCGGCAAGATGGAGCGCACGCCCGGATCGTCGCCGCAAACCACCGCCGAGCCGTAGAACGGCATCTTGTGCAAGAAATCGACGAAGGCTTGACGCAAGCGGCTGTAGTCGTGGCCGTAGGTTTCCATGTGATCGGCGTCGATGTTGGTCACCACCGAGAGCACCGGCATCAAGTTCAGGAACGAGGCATCGGATTCATCCGCCTCGACCACGATGAATTCGCCCTTACCGAGCGCCGAGTTGGCCCCGGCCGAATTGAGCTTGCCGCCAATCACAAAGGTCGGGTCCACCCCAGCCTCGGCCAGCACGCTGGTCACCAGCGAGGTGGTCGTGGTCTTGCCGTGCGTGCCAGCGATGGCAATACCGCGCTTCAAGCGCATCAACTCAGCCAGCATCACCGCACGCGGCACCACCGGGATGCGCTTGGCGCGGGCCGCCAGCACTTCGGGGTTATCGGCCTTGACCGCTGTGGAGGTCACCACCGCTTGCGCGCCCTGCACCGCCTCAGCGCTGTGGCCTTGGCTGACGCGGATGCCCAGTTCGGCCAAGCGCCGCGTCACCGCGTTATCGGCTTGATCGGAGCCCGACACGGTGTAGCCCAAGTTATGCAGGATCTCAGCGATCCCGCTCATGCCGGCACCACCGATGCCGACAAAATGAATATGTTTGACCGCGTGTTTCATGCGGCGTCCTTGCGTATCTGTCCAAAAATCAAGGCGTCAAGCTCATCGGCCACACGCTGCGCGGCATGCGGCTGGGCCAATTGACGGGCTCGGCTGGCCATGGTCAGCAACGACGTGCGCTCAAGCTGCTTGAGCACTTGCGCCAATCGCGCCGCCGACAACTCGGTCTGCGGCAGATGCATCGCGGCTTGCTGGCCGGCCAGCCAGGCGGCATTGTCGCGCTGATGGCGGGTGGTGCTGACCACCAACGGCACCAACACGCTGGCCACACCGGCCGCGCACAGCTCGCTCACCGTGATGGCACCAGCGCGGCACAGGATCACATCGCAAGCCGCCAACTGCGCAGCCATGTCGTCGATGAAGGGCACGATCTGCGCTTCAACGCCCGCCTTGGCATAGTCGGCCTGCACCGAGGCCCAGTGGGCTTGGCCGGTTTGATGCGTCACGTGGGGTCGCTCAGCCGGAGCCAGCAGCGCCAAGGCCTGCGGCATGGTCTCGTTGAGCACCCGCGCACCCAAACTCCCACCCACCACCAACACCTTGAGCGGCCCACTGCGGCCGGCAAAACGCTCAAGGGGCGGGGCGATAGCTTCCATCTCGGGGCGCACTGGGTTGCCGGTCACCAAGCCCCGAGGCGTGCGCCGAGCGGCTTCGCCGTCAAAACCAAAGGCGATGCGATCAGCCCAGCGCAGGAGCGAACGGTTCGAGAGCAACAACGCGGCGTCAGCGTTCACCAGCATCAGCGGCAACCCGAGCCAGCGGGCCGCCAAGCCGCCCGGAAAGCACACATAGCCGCCCATGCCCAGCACCGCTGTGGCACCCCGTTTTTGCATCAAGGCGCGCATCAAGGCCCACGCCTGCACCACGCCGCGCAACAACTGCACGCCGCCGCGCAGCGCGCCCCAAGCGCCCTTGCCGCGCAGACCGGCAAAGCCGATCACGTCCATGGGCAGATCCAAGCCCGAAGCGGCCACCAGCCGATGCTCCATCCCGGTGGGCGTGCCCATCCAGCTGACGCTCCAGCCGCGCCGCAGCATCTCGCGCGCCACCGCCAAACCCGGCATGACATGGCCGCCGGTGCCGGCCGCCATGATGATCAGATGCGGCTTGGAAGAGCCCACCATCACGGCAACCTGCCGCGCATCATCTCGCGGTTTTCCATGTCAATGCGCAGCACCATCGCCAGCGCCACGCAACTCACCGCAATGGCCGAGCCGCCGTAACTCATCAGCGGCAAGGTCAAACCCTTGGTAGGCAGCACACCCAAATTCACACCCATGTTGATGAAGGCCTGCCCACCCATCCACAGGCCAATGCCTTGGGCCGTGAGGCCGGCAAACACCCGGTCCAGCGCGATGGCTTGGCGACCGATGACAAAGATGCGCCGCACCATCCAGAAGAAAGCCAAGATCACCGCCAGCACACCCACCAAGCCCAGCTCTTCGCCGATCACGGCCAGCAAGAAGTCGGTATGCGCTTCAGGCAGGTAATGCAGTTTCTCGACCGACGCCCCCAGCCCTTGGCCGAAGACCTCGCCCCGACCAAAGGCGATCAGCGAATGGGTCAACTGATAGCCCTTGCCCTGCGCGTACTTCTCGTCCCACGGGTTGAGGTAGGCAAAGATGCGCTCACGGCGCACCTCGCTGAAGGTGATGATCAGCACAAAAGCTGCCATCAACACCGCCGTGGTCATCAAGAACATGCGCCCGTTCACCCCACCCAAAAAGAGCACGCCCATGGCGATCATGGCGATGACGATGAACGCGCCCATGTCGGGCTCGGCCAAGAGCAGCACCCCGGCCACGCCCAAGGCGACGGCCATCGGGGCCACCGCGCGCATGAAGTTTTCCTTCAAGTCCATCTTGCGCACCATGTAGTTGGCGGCGTAGAGCACGATGGCCAGCTTGACGAATTCGCTGGGCTGAAAATTCATGATGCCCAAGGGGATCCAGCGCCGCGACTTGTTCACCACCTTGCCGATGAAAGGCAAGAGCACCAGCACCAGCAGCAGCAAGGAAGCAATGAATATCCACGGGGCCCAGCGTTCCCAGAACTTGATCGGCGTGGCCAACACCACCCCCGCACCGATGCAAGCCAAGGCGATGGACACCAAATGGCGCGTGAAGAAGTGCGTCGGCGCATAGAGCGCAAAGCGCGGGTTGTCCGGCAACTGGATCGAGGCCGAATAGACCATCACCAAGCCCAGCGCCAGTAAACCGATGATCACCCACGTCAGGGCCATGTCGAAGCCGACCCAGCGTGAAGGGGTATCGAGCGGCGCGCCCGGCCAAGCAGCTTCGCCCTGCAAGGACGACCCCGCCAGCCAAGCCGGCCGACGCGCCCACAGCGATGCAAACCAAGTTTTCATACGGTCCACGCTCCGCGCTCAGCGGCCAAGGCCTGGGTGGTGGCAACGAACACCTCGGCGCGATGCGCATAGTTGCGAAACATGTCCAAGCTGGCACAGGCCGGTGACAACAACAGCGCGTCGCCCGAGCGAGCCTGCTCAAAGCCCCAACGCGTGGCGGCTTCAAGGCTCAAGTGATGTTTGAGCGGCATGTTGGCCGTCATCAACGCTGCTTCGATCAAACCCGCATCACGCCCGATCAAAGCCACCGCACGGGCGTGGCGGCGAATCGGCTCCAGCAGCGGGGCAAAGTCTTGGCCCTTACCATCGCCGCCCAAAATCACCACCAACTGCCCCGGGGCCTTGTCTGCGCCCAAACCATTCAGCGCCGCCACGGTGGCCCCGACATTGGTGCCTTTGCTGTCGTCGTACAGCTCGACGCCGTCGAGCACACCCACGCACTGCACGCGATGCGGCTCGCCGGTGTACTCACGCAGACCGTGCAGCATCGGGGCCAGCGGCAAGCCGGCGGCAGTGGTCAGCGCCAGCGCCGCCAAGGCATTGGCCGCGTTGTGCCGCCCCCGAATGCGCAAGGCGTCGGCCGGCATCAGGCGTTGCAACACCAGCGCGGCGCTGGGCTCAGCGGCCCGACGTCGCCGTGGCGAAGGCGGAACTTCTTCGTCGGCCGCACAAGCGCGCACCAACCACGTCATGCCGTTGTCTTCGCTCAAGCCCCAATCACCCACACGTTGCGGCACGCTCAAGCTAAAACCCACGGCGGTCGAGCGCGCCATGGCCCATGTCGGGGCCTCATCGCGGTTCAACACCTGCACCGTGGCCGGCCCAAAAATGCCCGCCTTGGCCGCCGCATAAGCAGCCATCGAGCCGTGCCAGTCCAAATGGTCTTGGGTGACATTGAGCACCGCCGCTGCCGTGGGCTCAAAACCCTCCACCCCATCGAGTTGAAAGCTCGACAACTCCAGCACCCAAACGTCGGGCAGCCGGTCGTTGTCGAGCGCTTGCGACAAGGTATCGAGCAAGGTCGGACCGATGTTGCCGGCCAGGCCCACGCTGTGGCCGCAACGCTCGACCAAGAGTGCCGTCAGTGACGTGGTGGTGGTCTTGCCGTTGGTACCCGTGATGGCCAACACCTTGGGCGCATAGCCACGCTCGGCTTTCAGATCGGCCAAGGCTTGGGCATAAAGACTCAATTCGCCCACCACCGGCAGACCCTGAGCCTGCGCTTGGGCCAACAACGGGGCTAAGGCCGGATCAAGCGGCGAAAGGCCCGGGCTTTTGAACACGCGCGCCATCCCCTCAAGTAGGGCCGGATCGAACCCACAGACCGGCTCGGCCAAGGGCACCTCGGCCTTGAGCTGCGCGCCACGCGGCGGCTGCGCGCGGCTATCCGCCACCACGATGCGCGCCGCCCCACAACGCGCAGCCCAACGCGCCATCGCCAGGCCCGAATCGCCCAGCCCGAGAATCAACACCGACTGTCCTTGTATGCCCTGCATGCTCGTGATCCGTCTTTTTCTTCTCGAGGTTTAACGCAGCTTGAGCGTGGACAAGCCCACGAAACAAAGCAGCATGGTGATGATCCAAAAACGCACCACGACTTGGGTTTCTTCCCAGCCTTTTTTCTCGTAGTGGTGGTGCAACGGGGCCATCAGGAAGATGCGCTTGCCTTGACCGTAGCGCTTCTTGGTGTACTTGAAGTAGATCACCTGCACCATCACCGACAGCGCTTCGACCACAAAAATGCCGCCCATGATGCCCAGCACGATCTCTTGGCGCACGATCACCGCCACCGTACCCAAGGCTCCGCCCAGCGCCAAAGCGCCCACATCGCCCATAAAAACCTGTGCGGGGTAAGCGTTGAACCACAGAAAAGCCAAGCCCGCCCCGGCCATGGCGGTGCAGAAAATCAGCAACTCGCCCGCTCCCGGGATATGCGGCAGGAACAAGTATTTGGCGTAACCCGCGTGACCCGTGACGTAGGCAAAGAGCCCCAGCGCGGCCCCGACCAACACCACCGGCATGATCGCCAGACCGTCCAAACCGTCAGTCAGGTTGACGGCGTTGCTGGCCCCAACGATGACAAAGTAGGTCATGAAGATGAAGCCGAACACACCCAACGGATAGCTCACCGTCTTGAAGAACGGCACGATCAAGTCGGCTTTGGGGGGCAGCTCATTTGAAAAGCCCGACATCACCCAGCGGAAGAACAAATCCATCACCCGCATGTTGGACGTTTCCGAAACGCTAAAAGCAAGGTAGAGCGCAGCCACCAGACCGATGAGCGACTGCCAGAAGAATTTCTCGCGCGAGGCCATGCCTTCAGGGTTTTTGTCCACCACCTTGCGCCAGTCATCGACCCAGCCGATGGCACCAAAGCCGAAGGTCACCAGCATCACCACCCAGACAAAGCGATTCGACCAATCAAACCAAAGCAAGGTCGAGATGGCGATCGACAACAAAATCAACACGCCACCCATGGTGGGTGTGCCCGTTTTGACCAGATGCGACTGCATGCCGTACTCGCGCACCGGCTGGCCGATCTTGAGGGCGGCCAAGCGCCGAATCACACTTGGACCAAAGGCCAGACCCAACAACAAGGCCGTCATGGCCGACATCACCGCCCGGAAGGTGATGTACTGAAAAACGCGCAAGAAACCCAATTGCTCGGGGTAATGCGCCTGCAACCACAGGGCCAGACTAACCAGCATGAACGCTTCCTTCTGCGCCGTGGTCGCGCAACGCCGCCACGGCTTGTTCCATCTTCATGAATCGGGAACCCTTGACCAGCACCGCGCTAGCAAGGGGTAAAGAATGTGTCGGGGCAGCGCGCAAAACGCCCACCAAGGCAACGGTGTCGGCATGGTGGCGGGCCGCCGCGCCAAAGGCCTCGGCGCTGGCCTGCGCCAAAGCGCCGGCGGTCCAGAGCTGCTCGATGCCGCAAGCGCGCGCATACGCGCCGATTTCGGCATGGAACGCCGGGCCTTGATCGCCCACCTCGCCCATATCGCCCAGCAGCAACCAACGCGGCCCCGGCAGTGCGGCCAGCACGTCGATGGCGGCGCGCACCGAATCCGGATTGGCGTTGTAGGTGTCGTCGATCAGGGTGATCACACGCTCTTGGGTCATCGCGACTGAAGCGGGCAAGCGCAACTGCGACAACTGCGAGCGGCCTTTGACCGGCTCAAACGCATCGAGCCCGGCCATCACCGCTGAGGCCGGCACACCGGCCGCCAAAGCGCAGGTGGCTGCTGCCAAGGCGTTGCGCACGTTGTGCAGCCCCGCCAGATGCAGGCACCAATCCAACAACCCCATTTGAACGCGCCAGTGCGTGCCCTGCCATTGCGCCGACGAGGCTGCGCTGGCGGCCTCGTCCAGACCAAAACAAGCGATACGCCGAGGCCCGGCCAACGCTTGCCAAAGCGGCGTGAAGGCATCCCCAGCCGGGAACACCGCCACGCCTTCAACCGGCAGGGCCTGCAACACCGCGCCGTTTTCTGCGGCCACCGCCGCCACCGTTTTCATGAACTCTTGGTGCTCGCGCTGAGCGTTGTTCACCAAGGCCACGGTCGGCTGCGCCATGGCGGCCAGCTCGGCGATTTCACCCGGATGGTTCATGCCCAACTCGACCACTGCCACACGGTGGCTGGCCCGCAGCCGCAGCAAAGTCAACGGCACGCCGATGTGGTTGTTCAAGTTGCCGGTGGTTGCCAAGGCAGCCTCGCCGGCCCAAGCGCGCAGGATCGAAGCGATCATCTGCGTCACCGTGGTCTTGCCGTTGCTGCCGGTGACCGCGATCAGCGGAATGGCAAAACGCGCTCGCCACGCCGTGGCCAAGGTTTGCAAGGCTTTGAGGCTGTCGGGCACCAACAGGCCCGATAGGCCGGCCTCGGCCAGCCCGCGCTCGGCCAAAGCCGCCGCCGCACCGGCTTGGCGCGCCGTGACCAAAAAGTCGTGCGCGTCCCAGCGCTCGCCGCGCAGCGCCACAAACAAATCACCCGCCTTCAAGCTGCGGGTATCGGTGTGGACCCGCAAAACCACGCTCTGGGCCGCGCCGGGCTCAGCCTCCACCAGCACCGAGCCGGGGATCAAGGCTTGGGCTTCGGCCAACGTGAACATGGGTTCACGCCAAGCCTGCAAAGCGCGGGCCGCTTCGTCGATGTCCGAGAACGGCTGACGCTGACCAGCCACTTCTTGGTAATCCTCGTGCCCTTTGCCGGCGATCAGCAAGACATCGGCGGGTGCAGCCCGGGCCAGCGCCAGCGCAATCGCCGCACGGCGGTCGCTGAGGCGGTACACATGCGCGGGCCGCGTCAACCCGCAACCGGCTTCGATCTGATCAAGGATCGCGTCGGGCGACTCGTGGCGCGGGTTGTCGCTGGTCAGCACCACCTGATCGGCCAGCCGGGTCGCCAAAGCGCCCATCACCGGGCGCTTGGTGGTGTCACGGTTACCGCCGCAGCCAACCACGCACCAAAGCCGCCCGCCCCGAGCCTCAGCAAAAGGCCGCAGCGCTTGCAATGCTTTATCGAGCGCGTCGGGCGTGTGGGCGTAATCGACCACCACTTGGGGCAGCGCCGTATTCATCGGGACCGATCCGGGCTGCACACGTTGCATACGGCCCGGCACAGGCGTGACATGCGCCACTTGGGCACAGGCCTGCGCCAAGGGCACGTCTAAAGCCCGCAAGCCACCGATCACCGCCAACACGTTGGCCACGTTGAAGGCCCCAATCAAGCGGGTGCGCACCGGCACAAGGTCCGTGCCGCCGCTGGTCAGGGTCTCAAGCACGCCAAAACTCAGCCCGCCGTCGGTATACGTCACGTCGGTGGCGCGCAACCGAGCGGGTTGATCGACGGCATACGTCCAGATGGCACAGCCCAGCGCCTCCTGGGCAAGCAAGGCCCCATGAGGGTCATCGATGTTGATCACCGCCGCTTGCAGCCCTGGCCAGCCAAAGAGCCGCCGCTTGGCGGCCCAATACGCCGCCATGGTGGCGTGGTAGTCGAGGTGATCCGGGGTGAAGTTGGTGAACAGCGCCACCCGAACTTGCACCGCGTTCAAGCGCTCTTCCTCGATGCCGATGGAAGACGCCTCGATGGCGGCCGCCGCAAAGCCTTGCGCCGCAAAACGATGCAGCGCGGCGTGCAACACCACCGGGTCCGGCGTGGTCAAGCCCGTGGCGATCACCTCGCCCGGTGGCGGCTCGCCCACCCCCAAGGTGCCGATCAGCCCGCAGCGCTGGCCCAAGCCCCTCAAGGCCTGTGCCATCCACCAAGCGGTGGAGGTTTTGCCGTTGGTGCCGGTGGTGGCGACCACGCCCAGCCGCTGGCTGGGATGGTTGAAAAACTGATCCGCAATGGCCCCGGTCGCGCCCTTGAGCCCGACGACTTGGGCGATGCGCGGGTCGTCAAAGCCAAAAGCGTGCGCACCGTCGGCTTCGATCAAACAAGCCGAGGCACCGCGTGCCAACACATCCGCGACAAAATCCCGGCCATCACGCACATGGCCCGGCCAAGCGACAAAGGCGTCACCCGGCTGCACTTGGCGGCTGTCGGTGCGCAAGGTGCCCGTGACGCGCTCGGTCAACCAAGCTGCGGCCTGAGATGGCGTCAAAGACGTCAAAGAGGTCCGAGAAATACCCATCAGAAAGACTCCGGTACGGCTTCGGCGGGCTGATGCACCACGAGTTGCGACTTCACCTCCAGATCGGGCGGCACGCTCATCATGCGCAGGGTTTGTTTGACCACATCGCTGAACACCGGCGCAGCCACATCGCCACCGTAATGCTTGCCCGCAGTGGGTTCATCGACCATTACCGCCACCACCACCCGGGGATTCGACACCGGGGCCATGCCCACAAACCAGGCGCGGTACTTGCCACCGGCGTACCCCCCGCCTTCTTGCTTGTGCGCCGTGCCGGTTTTGCCGCCCACCGAATAACCCGGCACCTGGGCCTTGGGCGCTGTGCCGCCCTCACCGGCGGCCATGGCCAACATCTTGCGCATGGCACGCGCCACCTCGGGCGAAATCACCGGCATGCCTTGCGGGGGTTGATCGGTCTTGAGCAGCGTCACCGGCGGCAGATCGCCGTCTCGGGCAAAGATCAGGTAAGCGCGGGCCAGTTGGAACAAGGAGGTCGAAAGCCCATAGCCATAGCTCATGGTGGCTTGCTCAATCGGCCGCCAATTCTTGAAGGGTCGCAAGCGGCCCGAGACCACACCGGGAAAGTTCAACGGCGGCTTTTGACCAAAACCGACGGCGGAGAACATCTCCCACATCTCGCGCGGCTGCATCTGCATGGCCATCTTGACCACACCGACGTTGCTCGACTTCTGAATCACCTGCTCGACACTGAGCAAGCCGTGCGGATGGGCGTCGCTGATGGTCGAGCCGGTGATCTGAAGACGCCCCGGGGCGGTTTGGATCATGGTGTCCGGCCGCACCCGGCCGGTTTGCAGCGCCAAAGACACCACAAAAGGTTTCATGGTGGAGCCGGGCTCAAAAGTATCCGTGAGGGTGCGGTTGCGCAGCTGCGCGCCGGTCAGACCACGGCGGTCCTCGGGGGTGTAGCTGGGGAAATTGGTCAGCGCCAACACTTCGCCGGTGTGGACGTCCAGCACCACCACGCTGCCCGCCTTGGCGCGGTTCTCGGCCACGGCGTCGCGGATGCGTTGGTAGGCAAAAAACTGGATCTTGGAGTCGATCGACAGCTCAATGTCTTTGCCATCGGTGGAGGCGATCTTGTCACCCACATCCTCGACGATGCGCCCCAGCCGGTCACGCACCACGCTGCGCGAACCGTTGGTGCCCTGCAAGGTCTTCTGGAACGACAGCTCCATGCCTTCTTGGCCCTTGTCCTCAACGTTGGTAAAACCAATCACATGGGCGGCCGCTTCGCCCTCTGGATAGTGGCGGCGGAACTCACGCTCCTGATGCACGCCCTTGATCCCCAGCGCCTTGATCTGCGCGGCCACGGTGGGATCCATTTGACGCCGCAACCAGACAAAGCTCTGGTTGTCATCCAGCCGACTGCTGAGCTCAAGCGGGGTCATACCCAGCAGCGAGGCCAAGGCCCGAAGCTGATCGGGCGTGGCTTGAACATCGCGCGGAATGGCCCAGACCGAGGGCGAAGGCACGCTGGCGGCCAAGATTTGGCCATTGCGATCCATGATGCGGCCGCGTCGGGCGGGCAACACGAAGGTGCGCACGTAGCGACTTTCGCCCTGCTTGAGATAGAACTCGGTGCCGATCACTTGGATAAAGATCGCCCGCCCGATCAAGCCCATAAAGCCCAAACCGAAGGCGAGCACCAACAAGCGCGAGCGCCACAGCGGCGTTTTGGTGGCCAACAGCGGGCTGGTGGCATAGCGCACCGCCGAAGCAGCGGGTGCATGGGCCGCAGACTCGACCGCTGCGTGGCGGCGGTGACGGCGCGCCCTCAAGGCGCTAAAAAAGCCCGGGCCTTTCATGGCAAACGCATCTCCGGCACCGACCGCACGGAGCGGTCATCCACATACTGGGTCACAGCCG